>NZ_JBZXVN010000005.1:0-158510 GCF_058892305.1 Pelagimonas sp. | reverse complement strand
TTTACCGTTATGGCGGTCATTCGCGGCGTCATTGCTGGCTCAATCCTATTCTGGCTGGGACGCTGGTCCAACGACCAAACCGGCACCTATATCCAGACCCAAGAAGAGCTGCGCCCCGCCGCCCGGCAATTGGCCCGCAAAGCCGCCGAATTGATCATCTACGGCATCGCCTTTGTCCTGTTGATGAGCATCATTGGCATCCCGCTAACGTCGCTCGCGGTTCTATCCGGGGCCATTGGTGTTGGTCTTGGCTTCGGCCTTCAAAAAATCGCTTCGAACTATATTTCCGGCGTGATCCTGTTGCTCGAAGGGCAAGCCACCGTTGGCGATTACGTCGAGCTTGATAATGGCATGGCGGGCACTATCGTTCAAACAACCGCTCGCGCCATGATCTTAGAGAGCTATGACGGCCGTTGGATCGTGGTCCCCAACGAAGATTTCATCACCACCCGCGTGATCAACTTCTCCGACCAAGGCTCCTCCAACCGCTACGAAGTCCCCTTCTCCGTCAGCTACAAAACCGACATCAACAAAATCCCCGACATCATCGAAGCCGCCGTCGCCAAACACCCGCGCGTCCTTGACGACCCCTTTCCACCAGATTGCGAATTTCGCGCCTTTGGCGATAGCGGCGTTGAGTTCGCGGTAGAATTTTGGGTCAACGGCATTGACGACGGCAAAAACAAGTTCAGCTCGGATGTAGGGTTCTTGATCTGGAACGCCCTGCGCGACAATGACATCGAAATCCCTTACCCGCATCGCGTTGTCGAAATCCGCAACCCAGACACATGAAACAGGCCTTGATCATTGGCGGCGGGCCTGCCGGTCTGATGGCCGCCGAAGCCCTTTTGGACGCCGGTCATGCGGTCACTTTGGCCGAGGCCAAACCGTCTCTGGCACGCAAATTTTTGATGGCCGGGAAGTCAGGGTTGAACTTGACCAAGATGGAAACTGCCGATCGGTTTTTGACCAACTATGCCGGGGATGGCGAGGCGCTAAAACCAATACTGGACCAGTTCGGACCGTCGCAGGTCAAGGCCTGGGCCGACGCCTTGGGACAGGAGACCTTTACCGGCTCATCCGGGCGGTTGTTCCCAAAATCAATGAAGGCCTCACCGTTGCTGCGCGCCTGGTTGCGTCGCTTAACGGACAAAGGGTTGCAGGTTCAAACACGCTGGCGCTGGGTCGATTGGCAAGACGGGTGTTTGCGGTTTGAGACACCGGAGGGCGCGGTTGATCAGCACCCCGATGCCGTGGTCCTCGCCTTGGGTGGTGGTAGCTGGGCGCGCCTTGGGTCGGACGGATCATGGGGGGGGCAATTTGTACAAAACGGTCTGGATTTTGTCCCATTTGCCCCGTCGAACGCCGGGTTGGTCATCGACTGGTCCGACCATATGACCCGCCATTTCGGCAGCCCAATCAAGAACGCGATTTTCAAGGCCGGGCACCAAACGCAACGCGGCGAAGCGGTGATTTCTGCGCGTGGATTAGAGGGCGGTGGCATTTATCCCTTGTCGCCCGCGCTGCGCGAAAACTCCGAGCTGGAAATCGACCTCTTCCCGGATCAAAGCATCGAAGCTTTGACGCAAAAGCTCTCAAAGCCGCGCGGGAAGCAAAGCCAATCCAACTTCCTCCGCAAGACTTTACGCCTTGCCCCCCAAACCCTTGCTCTTGTGAGCGAAATGCAACGCCCGCTCCCCCAAGGTCCGGCGACGCTTGCCGGATTGCTCAAGGCCCTGCCGATCCGTCACCAAGGCCTCCGCCCCTTGGACGAGGCGATTTCGACTGTTGGTGGCGTGCCGCTCGACAGTCTGACCAAGAGTCTGATGTTAAAGGACAAAACCGGCATATTTTGCGCTGGAGAAATGATAGATTGGGACGCGCCGACGGGTGGCTATCTGCTCACCGCTTGTTTGGCGACCGGGCTTTGGGCCGGTCAACACGCCGCGCAGTTTTTGAACGAGGCCTAGCGCCAGCTTACCACAAGGCGATCCGGGCCAGTGGCCTCACTTGCTTGGACAGTGGATAGGTGATTTTCTGGCACCCCACGCGCGATCAAAGCCATGCGCATTGCTTCGGCCCGGCGACGGCTCAACTGCTTGTTTAAGATGGGTAATTCCGAACTGCCAACCTCTGCTGAAATCTCGGCCTGCAAATCCCCAAAACGCGCACAGATACGGGCAATTGCAGCATGATGCGCCAAGGGCCAATACGCCAGCACAGAAGGTTCAAACCGGCCCGTGTCGAAACCCACCTCTGGGGCCAAATCCATTTGCGCATTGCACGCCTCAGCAGATGGCGAAAATGACAGCGATGGCAACCAATACCCCGCCGAAAAAATCTGGGCCTGATCAAGGATCGAATGAGTGCGCCGCGTCCCCTCTAGGGGCGGTTTTGCGGTGACAATACTAAGGGCTGCGCCGGTGATGTCTTGCGTCATCAAGGCGGTAAGCGCCTCACTGTTTTGCCCCGGCAGAGCCTTGATAACAAGGCTGAGACCGGCTGTGTCATAGCTGAAAACGAACCCGTCCAGATGCGTCATCCAAGGTTGAACCTGCGCCAATAACGCCTCAACCGGTGCGGCGTCGCCCTCGGGAGATACCGGCGGGGTGCCACGAATAGCCTTGAGGCCAAGTGCCTCGGCCATGGCCGTCACCGATAGTCCGGCAGGCAGCTTGCCTTCGACCGTTGCACCGGTCGCCACATCAAAACTTAGCAAGAACTTCGGCGGGGCCCCGTCATCTTGCAACATCAAATCCAACTCGCCGCCGCCCGCTACGGCGCGATGGGCCAAACGCCGCGCCAGAGGATCGGCGGCTGTGCCGGTGATCTGCACCCCATTTTCGTCAAAAACCAACTGACCGTTTTGCAAATGCCGAAGCCCCGGCAAGGCCTGCCAAAATGGGTCTTCCCAGCCAGTCAAATCCGGAAAGGGCGAGCGAGTTAGGGCAACATCAGCTTTGTCGCCAAAATCCGCGCGCGCCAAAAGCGCCGGCGCCAAATCATCAGGCATTTCGCCCGGTGCCGTTTCCAAAAAACTGCTCGGCACATGCCCGGACAACGTCAGTGTTTGACCATCCCAATCGGCCACCAGCGACAAAGGTGTTGTATCCGCCTCGGGCGTCCAATCGAAGCTAAACGCATAGCCATCAGGAAGGCCTTGCAGGGCGGATTGTTCAATCTCGTCGGCGATGTCCATTGCAATTGGCCCGCCATCAATCGCAACACCACCGGGCGTGACCGATAGCGACCCTTGTGGCAGGGCCGTCAACAGGGTTAGGCCGGTTTCAACTGCCTTTTCAAACCCTTGAACACCATGATCCACGGGCGCGTTCTCAACAGAGCCGCGTACATAACCGCCTAGTTCTGACAAATCAGGCAGCTGGTAATTCGGCGGAATCTTCCCCTGAAAACGCGCCCCCATCAGTGGGTCTTTGGCCACCAACACCCGATAGGGTGTTCCGTCATCCAGCACAGTGATATTGGCGGTCACCTCATAGGCATCTGGCAAGTGCGACAAACGTTGATCAAGCGCCCGCTTGTCAGCGGGGAAGTTCACAGTGCCGCTCAGATTAGTCGTGTGATCAGAGACAAGAAGGTGACCCGCTTTCAGCGCGCTCAGTTCTTGGACCATGGCCCGCACAACGTCCGCCCAATCCCCATCGGGAACCCCGGCCGCAACGGTCAGATCGGCGTTATCAAGCTCTAAAATCTGAGCAATCTCTTGTTTTAACGTGGTATTTGGCACAAATCCGGCCACCGAATACCCGGCATCCGATTTGACCAAATCCAATGTGAAAGGCGCGGCATTGGGCAGGATTGTCCAATCCCCGACAACCTGTTCCACCCCCTCCAACGCGGCAAGGCGCGCCTCGATCTGGCGCGCCTCATCTTCGGTTTCCACGCGACCGGCGGCGGTGATTTCCCGCCCCTTAACCGTTATGCTGACCGGGTGTTTTTCCTGATAGACCGCGCCATCGGCGGCCGCCTTGATCCCGGCGGCCACAAGGGCGTTTTCATCTGGCACCCGAAAGACACCAAGGCCGATCACCGCCAAAACAATTGCGACTATGGCGAAAAAATCCCGCATCGGGCGCGGTTAAATCGCGGCCTTGCGGCTTTCGTCGAGATAGATTTCACGCAAACGCGCTGCGCGCGTGCCGGGCGTACCGTCACCGATGGCTTTGCCGTCGATCTCAACCACCGGCATCACAAAGGTCGAGGCACTAGTGACAAAGGCTTCGTCGGCTTGCTGTGCCTCTTCGATGGTGAAATTGCGCTCTTCCACTTCCATCTGGGCCTCGCGCGCGAACCTCAAAACGGCGGCGCGGGTGATGCCATGCAAGATGTCGTTAGACAACGCGCGGGTCACGATTTTGTTGCCCTTGATGTAATAGGCGTTGTTCGATGTGCCTTCGGTGACGAACCCATCTTCGACAAGCCAGGCATCATCGGCACCGGCCTTTTTCGCCATCATTTTACCCATCGACGGGTAAAGCAACTGGGTCGTTTTGATGTCGCGGCGGCCCCAACGGACATCTTCGATCGAGATGACTTTGATGCCTTTTTTCGCTGCTGGGCTGTCGGCCAAACCGGGCTTGTTCTGGGTGAACAACACAACGGTTGGCTTGACCTCATCGGGGTCCGGGAACACAAAATCACGATCCGCAGCCGCGCCGCGCGTGACCTGTAGATACACCATGCCTTCGTCGATCTCGTTGATCTCGACAAGTTTGCGGTGGATGTCGAGCAGCTCGTCAAAGGCTTCGGGCTTGGGCATGTCCAACTCGGTCAACGAACGTTCCAAACGTTTGGCGTGGCCGTCGAAATCGATCAGCTTGCCGCCAAGTACGCTTGTCACCTCATAAACACCATCCGCCATCAAAAAGGCCCGATCAAAAATCGAAACCTTGGCTTCATTTTCTGGCAAATACTCGCCATTCACGTAAACGGTGCGCGTCATGTCTTTTCTCCAAAACTGTGCAGGTGACGGGTTTGGGATGCACAATACCACCCCAAACGCCGTAAAAACATTTGCCGGATCAGGTCCGGAGCGTGGTTACCCCCAAAGCGCGGGCTCTGGCGGGTGCACCCCATCTGCGTCAAATCGCAAAGGGTTGTCACGGTCTTCGGCTAACAAAAGCGGCCCGTCAAGGTCTGTTACGGCCACACCCTGTGCGATCAAGGTCGCCGGTGCCATCGCAAGGCTTGATCCAACCATGCAGCCCACCATGACATCATAGCCCAGCGCCAGTGCCTCTTTCTTCAACTCAAGCGCCTCGGTCAAACCACCGGTTTTGTCGAGCTTGATGTTCACAACGTCATATTTGCCCTTGAGTTTGGGCAGGCTGGACCGATCATGGCAGCTTTCATCGGCACAAACCGGAACCGGCCGATCCATGCCAATCAAGGCATCATCGTCGCCCGCAGGCAGCGGTTGTTCGACCAAGGCCACCCCAAGACGCACCAAATGCGGGGCAAGATCGGCGTAGACCTCGGCGCTCCAGCCTTCGTTGGCGTCAATGATGATTTTCGCATCCGGAGCGCCACGACGCACAGCCTCAAGACGCGGCATATCATCGGGTGTGCCCAGTTTGATTTTCAATATCGGACGAAAGGCGTGGTCGCGTGCCGCTTGTTCCATGTTGTCAGGCGTGTCGAGCGATAGGGTATAAGCGGTGATTTCCGGGCCGGGCTTTGGGAGTTCGGCCAAGTCCCATGCGGGTTTACCCGCGGCTTTGGCCTCCAAATCCCACAAGGCGCAATCAACGGCATTGCGCGCGGCCCCGGCCGGCAACAGGCTTTGCAGCTGTGCGCGGGTCACATCGACAGGAAGGCTCTCGATCTCGGCCGTGACACTATCAAGCGTTTCGTCATAGCGCGCATAGGGCACACATTCACCGTAGCCGGTTACGCCGTCGCGGGTGATTGCAACGGTTAAAACCTTGGCCTCCGTGCGGGATCCGCGCGAAATGGTAAAGACTTGCGCCAAACGAAACACGTCGTGTGTCACAGTGATCATATTGAAATTCCACCCTGTCTATTTGCCACCCCGCGGGATGGTGGGTGGGGCGACGTGCTTGCACAAGCGTCACCCCACCATTGCTTTTATAGCAAACTTATACAGTCGCGAGCGCGTCGACCAGACGCCCGGCACCATGGCGGTACGGGTCAACCGTTGGCAGGCCCATACGCTCTTCGACTTCCGCCAAATATTTGACCGCGTCCTCTTCACTCAGGTGCTGGGTGTTCACCGAAATGCCGACAACCTGGCAGGCCGGGTTAGACTTGCGCGCCAAAGGCAGGGCCGTATCGCGCAACTCTTCCAAGCTTGGCAAAGAGAACCCCGGCAGGCCGCGCATATGTTCGCGGGTCGGTTCATGGCATAGGATCAACGCATCGGGTTGCCCGCCATGGACAAGTGCCATGGTCACACCCGAATAGGATACGTGGAAAAGCGATCCTTGCCCCTCGATCATATCCCAATGATCATCATCATTGCTCGGCGTGAGGTATTCCACAGACCCGGCCATAAAATCCGCTACAACCGCGTCCAAAGGCACACCGTGGCCGGTGATCAAGATCCCGGTCTGGCCCGTCGCCCGGAAGGTCGATTTCAGGCCGCGCTCTTGCATCACGGCATCCATCGCCAGCGCCGTATACATCTTGCCAACCGAACAATCGGTACCCACCGCCAAACAACGCTTGCCGGTCCGGTTCTCGCCATTGGCAATCGGATAGCCATCGGTCGGAACCCGCACGTCATGCAATGTGCCGCCATGCATTTGCGCCGCCGCGACCAAATCACCTTCGTCACGCAAGAGGTTATGCAGGCCCGACGCAATATCAAACCCCATCTCAAGCGCCTTGATCAGCACTTCTTTCCAAGACTGAGAGATCATGCCGCCGCGATTGGCCACACCAATCACCAGGGTTTTACACCCTGCCGCTTTGGCCTCGGCCAAGGTCATATCGGTTAGCCCAAGGTCGGCCCCGCAACCGGGTAGACGAATTTGCCCCAACGCATTGTCAGGACGCCAATCCCGGATGCCAATGGCAACCTTGGCGGCCAACATGTCCGGCGCATCGCCGAGGAAGAGAAGATATGGTGTTTCGATCATGGCGTGTCCCCTAATTCACAGCTTGTGAAGCTTGGACGTCATATTCCGGGAATTGCTTGCTAGATTGTCGGAGAATTCGACAATATTCGAAGAATCTTCGACATACGAAACGTTTCCGCGAAATTATTCGACACGCCGCAGCGCAGAACGTCGCGGGATATTCTTTTTGCTTGCGCAGCATTGCGCAATTTAATAACCCCTGAGGTAACAAAATCGAAACTTCCTTGCTGAAGGGATTCTGCTATGAGCTTCCGAATTCAACCCGCCGCCCCTGCCCGCCCCAACCGCTGTCAGCTGTTTGGCCCCGGCTCCAACACCAAGCTGTTCCCGAAAATGGCAGCCTCGGCCGCGGATGTGATCAACCTTGATCTCGAAGATTCGGTCGCCCCAAGCGACAAAGACAGCGCCCGCGCCAATATCATCGAAGCGCTCAACACCATTGATTGGGGCACCAAATACATGTCGGTGCGGATCAACGGGCTCGACACGCCTTATTGGTATCGCGACGTGGTCGACGTGTTGGAACAGGCCGGTGACCGTATTGATCAGATCATGATCCCCAAGGTCGGCTGTGCCGCGGATGTCTATGCGGTTGACGCGCTTGTTACCGCGATCGAGGCCGCCAAGGGCCGGACCAAGCCGATCAGCTTTGAGGTTATCATCGAATCCGCAGCTGGCATCGCCCATGTCGAAGAGATCGCCGCCTCTAGCCCACGCTTGCAAGCCATGAGCCTTGGCGCGGCTGACTTTGCTGCCTCGATGGGCATGCAGACAACCGGGATCGGTGGCACGCAGGAAAACTATTACATGCTGCACGGTGACACGCGTCACTTCTCTGACCCGTGGCATTGGGCACAGACCGCGATTGTTGCGGCCTGCCGGACCCATGGCGTTCTGCCGGTTGATGGTCCATTTGGCGATTTCTCGGATGACGAAGGCTATATCGCACAGGCGAAACGCTCGGCCACCTTGGGCATGGTTGGCAAATGGGCCATCCACCCCAAGCAGATCGCTTTGGCAAACACTGTCTTCACCCCATCCGAAGAGGCCGTGAACGAAGCCCGCGAGATTTTGGCGGCCATGGAACAGGCCAAAGCCAACGGCGAAGGGGCCACCGTTTACAAAGGCCGCTTGGTCGACATCGCGTCGATCAAACAGGCCGAGGTGATCGTGGCGCAATCCGAGCTGATTGCCGCGTCCTAAGCAGGGTTTATTCCGAAAAAAATGCGCCCGGTTCTGACAGGAGCCGGGCGTTTTGCTGTTGGAGCGAGGGGCCAACCCTTCGCGCTCCCCGGAGTTTATTTGGCAAGATAAAAGGGATCAGGCCCGTTCGTCTTTTGGTGAGCCCATGACAACAAGGGTTGTGATCGCATTCACTTGGGGTTGAGTGCCGAGCACTTCGTTGTGGAAGTGTTTATAGCTTGGCAGGTCCGCCACTTCGACCCGAAGCAGATATTCAACAATCCCGGTGGTGTTGTGGCATTCGCGCACCTGCGGCGCGGCCAGCATGGCGCGTTCAAAGGCTTGTTGCGCTTCTTTGGTATGTTTGCTCAGCCCAACCGTGACATAGGCAGTGAATCCGATTCCGGTTTTGGTGGGATTTAAAACGGCGCGATAGCCCGAGATCACACCGCGTTTTTCCAAAGACGCCACCCGGCGCAGGCAGGCCGATGGGGACAACCCAACACGATCGGCCAAAGCCAGGTTGCTTTGCCGGCCATCCGCCTGCAGGTGACGCAATATTCGGCGGTCAGTGTCATCTAGTTCGCTCATATATTGCAAATATAACATCAATTGGCGGCACTTTGCAATTTCATCCACCGCTGGACGCGCAATTATTGCGCCATGACTCCTGACGTACTCTTTGCCTTAGCGGCTTTTGCCTTTGCCACCGTGTTCACCCCCGGTCCCAATAACCTGATGCTGATGAGTTCGGGGGCCAATTTTGGCCTGCGCAGCTCAATGCCTCATCTCTCAGGTGTGGCCTTTGGTTTCCCTGTGATGATCCTGCTGGTCGGGCTTGGGGCCATGCGGATGTTTGACATTTGGCCACCAAGCTATACCGTTTTACGCGTGTTTTCCGTGGCCTACATCCTATGGCTGGCTTGGAAGATCGCCAATGCCGCACCGCTAAAAGATGCCGCGAGTGACGCAACCCCTTTGACGTTTTTTCAGGCGGCCGGATTTCAATGGGTCAATCCTAAGGCATGGTCCATGGCACTCGGGGCGATCACCCTTTATGCCACCAGCCGTGATTTCACCGCGATTGTTTGGGTCGCCGGGGCCTATGCGGTCATCGGCACCGGATCGGCGCTAACGTGGACGGTTTTGGGCACTGGGGTGCGCCGCCTTTTGGCCCGTCCAGAACGCCTACGCGTCTTTAACTGGGTGATGGCGGCGCTTTTGGTGGCCTCGATGGCTCCTGTACTGCTTGGCTGATTTACCGCGCCGGGGCCAAAGGCAAGTGGAGTTCGGTCACCAAATCCGCCGGAGCCGTGTCCATGGGGGAATTGAGATATTTTTCATAGCTAGGGGCGTCGGCAGGTTCTTCGCCCGCCTCCGCCAGCCACGGCCCATAGATATAGTCATAGGCGGCCTTTAGCCCAGAATAAGGCCCTTTGAACGTCAACACGGCGTGGCGTCCGGCGGACAATGTGACCTCACTCAGGGTGTCCGGCATGGCAAAATCCTCTCCGACCTCAACCCCGCAATCGGCGCGCAAGTCTGTTTCGGATGTATTGTCGGGATCGTCATAGTAAACGCCAACCATGCCACGCGCCTGAGGCCAAAGGTTGTTGGCCGAAAACGTTGCCGCGACTTGCTCATAGGCGCGCCCGCTTTCGAAATAGGCCCCATTGTGCCGGATTGCGGCCAGACGACGGGCGGGGGTTTCTTTGATTTCAACTGGAAACATTGGTGATTGTCCTTGTCTTACAATTAGGTCCGGGGCGGTGGCCAACCCGGCGGCGCGAAAGGCCGCCGGAGTCATGCCAAAGCGGGTCTTGAACGTCCGGGCAAAGCTTTGCGGGTTGTCATAACCTGCGCGCGCCGCGATTTGATCAATCGGCCAATCGCGCTGTACCAACCAACACGCCGCGCGATGGGCGCGAACACGACGCACCGCTTGGGCACAGGTTTCGCCGGTCACGGCATGAAACACGCGGTGCCAGTGAAACCGTGACATCGCCGCGACATCCGCCAATGCATCCAACGACAAATCTCCGGCGGGATTGTCAAAGATGTATTGGATAACGCGGCGCAGCCGGGCTTCGTAGTTGTGGCACATTGCTTTGCTCCTGTGTTGCCCCCTGATCATGCCGCAAAGCACATGGACAAATCTTGCTGAGTTGCATCCTGACCAAAGCCACGCCATATAGCAGCAGGACCCTTAGGGAGCGACGAATGGCACATTACCTCGACTTCGAAAAACCACTTGCTGAAATTGAAGGCAAAGCGGAGGAGCTACGCGCGATGGCGCGGGGCAATGACGATATGGACATCGAAGAAGAGGCCACGGCACTTGACCGCAAGGCCGATGACCTTCTCAAAGACCTCTATGCCAAGCTCACCCCTTGGCGCAAATGTCAGGTCGCGCGTCATCCTGAACGCCCCCATTGCAAGGATTACATCGACGCCTTGTTCACTGAATTCACGCCTTTGGCCGGGGATCGCAACTTTGCCGATGACCATGCGGTTATGGGCGGCTTGGCCCGTTTCAACGACATGCCGGTTATGGTGATTGGTCAGGAAAAGGGCGACGACACCCAAAGCCGGATCGCCCGTAACTTTGGCATGGCGCGCCCCGAAGGCTACCGCAAAGCGGTGCGTTTAATGGAGATGGCGGGCAAGTTTGGCCTGCCGGTGGTGACCTTGGTCGACACGCCCGGCGCATATCCCGGTCGCGGGGCCGAAGAGCGTGGCCAATCCGAAGCGATTGCCCGTTCAACCGAGAAATGCCTTGAGATCGGCGTGCCGCTGGTTTGCGTTGTGATTGGCGAAGGCGGCTCTGGTGGGGCTGTGGCCTTTGCGGCGGGGAACCGCGTCGCGATGCTTGAACATTCAGTCTATTCGGTGATTACCCCCGAGGGCTGTGCCTCGATCCTATGGAAAGACGCCGAGAAAATGCGCGACGCCGCCGAAGCGCTGCGTTTGACGGCGGCGGACCTCTATCAGCTTGGTGTTGCGGACCGTGTGATCCCCGAACCTCTGGGCGGTGCCCATCGTGACAAAGACGCGTCGATCAAAGCGGTTGGCAATGCAATTGCCGGGATGCTGGGCGAGCTCAAGGATTTGTCGAGCGAACAGCTTATCGCCGCGCGTCGCAAGAAGTTCCTAGAGATCGGGAGCCGTGGTTTGGCGGCGTGACATCGTCACCGACATCCTAGGTTATCATTCAGGCGCGCCTTGGTTTCCGGCGCGCCTTTTCTTTTTGGCCCGTTACTTTGGCCCGTTACTTTGGCCACCGCCGAGATGCGCCTGCGCTTGGTGCTTTGCCGTGTGAAAACAGCGCGCCGTCGCTATACTGCGCCCAAGCGTTCCCTGTATTTTACGGGTGGAACGCCCATCACTTTGCGAAATTCTCGGCGAAATGTTTCGGCAGAGCCAAAACCACACGCCTCCCAAACATCCGTCAGGGGCATGTTGTTATATTCCAGCAACTCCGCCGCGCGGGAGACACGCTCGGCCGTTAGCCACTGGATCGGGGTCGCTCCGGTTTCCTCGTGGAAACGCCGCGCCAGCGACCGCGCGCTTGTCCCTGCGGTTTTGGCCATGCGGGCAATGGGCCAGTTTTCGTCGATGGAAGCTCTTATGCAATCTTGAAGCGTGGCAAGATTCGAACCAATGCGTGCTTTCGGCTCTGGTCTGGGAACAAACTGCCGCTGTCCACCATCCCGTTGCGCAGGCAAAACAAGCCGTCGCGCCACACTTGCCGCCGCTTGCGCGCCAAAGTCTTGCCGGATGATATGAAGCCCGAGGTCCAAGCCCGCCGCCGACCCCGCCGAGGTGTAAATGCCCTGATTCTCGACAAAAAGGACATCCGGGTCGACCGTGATTTTGGGAAACCGCTCGGCCAACATATCCGTGTAGCGCCAATGGGTTGTCGCCGTTTTTCCATCAAGCAACCCGGCCGCAGCCAACACAAAGACACCGGAACAAATGGAGGCAATGCGCGCGCCGCGCGCATGGGCGTCTCGTAGCGCAGTACAAAGCTCGGCTGGCACAGGCATATCAGCCCCCCGCCAGCCCGAAATGACGATCAAACTCGCGTCTTGAAGCAACCCCAAATCGTCTGCGGCGTCGATTGTAATGCCCCCCGTGGCCCGAAGCGGACCGGGCTCAGCCTTCACCGCCGCAAAGCGATACCAATGCTCGAATTCTGGGCGTGGCAAGGCAAACAGCTCGATCGCAATGCCAAATTCAAACGTGCAAAGCCCGTCATAGGCGATGGCGCACACGAGGGGGCGGCGCGCCGTTTCAGGATCATTGGCAGTATTTGACCGATCATTGTCCATTTTGCCAGTATCGCAAATTTTCACGAGATGGCAAGTCTATCTCACTGATGCAAACGGAGACCCGACCATGACGACCCCAAACGACCTGATTGAAGCCGTGAACCTGTACCTTGACGGAATTCATGAATGCGATATCGACAAGCTGGGCATCGTGTTCCACCCGGCATCGAGCTTGTTTGACTCCGACGAGGGCAAGGTCTTTGTGGAACCGATTGAAAGCTTCCTGCAAGATGTCAGCACCCGCACCTCCCCCGCAAGCGTAGGGCAGGAAAAGGAGGCGGACATTCTGTTGATTGACTATTTGTCCCCGATCAACGCCACGGTCAAAATCCGCATTCGCGCCCATCGCAACGTCTTTGTTGACCATCTTGGCTTTGTCAAAGGAGAGGCCGGTTGGCAGATCGTTTCCAAAATCTGGCATCTTGAAAGCGTCGTCGAAGGTGTCGACGACCCGAACGCGTCCTAATCCCAGTCGAACCGGTCCTTTGCACCGGTACGAATGACCAAACGCATCTTGCGGATGGCCGACAATAGGGGGCCCTGGCGACCCCCTATTGGGCCCGTCTTGATCAGCCCACTTGCGCCGCAGGTGTGGATTGCGAGATGGCGATTTCGTCTTCGGACATATCCGCGTCGACGCCATCAAACAGCGGCGTGGACAGGTACCGCTCGCCGGTGTCGGGGAGCATAACGAGGATGTTGGCCCCGGCGGGGGCATCTTTGGCGATCTCCATGGCGGCGGCGAAACTGGCCCCTGCGGAGATGCCGGTAAAGATGCCCTCTTCGGCGGCAAGACGTTTGGACCAAGCAATCCCTTCCGCCCCCGGTGTTTTCACCAAAGTGTCATAGCCCTCATTGTCCAAGGCTTCTTGCAAAACGAAGGGAATGAAATCCGGGGTCCAGCCTTGGATCGGGTGCGGCTCAAAGCTCGGGTGACTTTCCGAAGGTTGATTGGCCTCATTGCGGGTATTCACATAGCCCGATGCAATCAACGCCGCATTCGCCGGTTCGGCCAGCACGATCTTGGTGTCCGGGCTTTCCTTGCGCAGCACACGCGACACGCCGGTCACCGTGCCACCGGTGCCAAAGCCCGTCACAAAATAATCAAGCTTTTCGCCTTTGAAATCCGCCAAAATCTCGCGCGCGGTGGTGTTTTCGTGAATATCGGCATTGTCGGCGGTCTCAAACTGCGAGGCAAGGAACCAGCCGTTCTTTTCGGCCAACTCGATGGCCTTGTTGACCATGCCAAACCCTTTGAGCGCTTTGGGGGTCACCACAACCTTGGCCCCGTAGAACCGCATCAATTGACGACGCTCGACCGAGAACGCCTCGGACATTGTGATCACAAGCGGATACCCTTTGGCGGCACAGACCATGGCAAGGCCAATCCCGGTGTTGCCCGAGGTCGCTTCAACCACGGTTTGACCGGGCTTGAGCCGACCATCCCGTTCGGCGGCTTCGATGATATTCAGGGCAAGCCGATCCTTGACCGATCCGGCGGGGTTAAAGGCCTCGAATTTGACGAAGACATTGACGTGATCCGGCGCGATACGGTTGATTTTGATCGTCGGCGTGTCGCCAACCGTGTCGAGAATGCTGTCATAACGCGTGCCGCGCCCGGATGTGGTTCGAATGCTCATGGCATGGGTCCGATCAATGAAAAAACTGCAGTTGCGGCCTAGCATAGGCCATTGCCGGATCAATGCACCACCCGGCAAAAGTGCAACAAAGCCCACGGCGATGTGACCGGCTGTGCGCAACCGTTGACGTGACACAGCTGCCTGCGTCGGCGATACATGCAGCATGGAATATGTATTTGCTTATGGCGCGGGTCTTTTGACCCTTATCAACCCCTGCGTGGTGCCGGTTTTGCCGATTGTCATCGCCGGTGCTCTGCAATCCGGACGTATGGGGCCGGTGGCGATGGCGGCGGGATTGTCGTTAAGTTTCGTCACGCTAGGCGTTGGTGTGACGGCCTTTGGGCACTTGATTGGGATCGACATTGATACAATTTCCAACGCTGGCGCGGTCCTGATGATCTTGTTTGGGTTGGCATTGCTGGTGCCGCGCGCGGGCGAGGTTTTGGCCGGGGCAACCGCAGGCATGTCGGCCCGCGCCGATGCACAAATGGATGACGTCGACCGTAATTCCTTGCGCGGTCAGTTCCTTGGTGGCCTGCTGCTTGGCGCGGTTTGGAGCCCCTGCATTGGCCCCACGCTGGGCGGTGCCATATCATTGGCGTCGCAAGGCGAAGGCTTGCTGCGGGCCACATTCATCATGTCGGCCTTTGCGCTTGGGGTCTCGACCCTGATTCTTGGCCTGGCCTATGGCACGCGCGGTGCCATTGGCCGCTACAACGCGCAACTGCGCGGGTTGGCCGTGGCCGCACGCCCCATCCTTGGGGGTGTCTTCATCCTGGTCGGCACGGCCCTGCTGCTCAAATGGCACCACTATATCGAAGCTTGGCTAATCGGGGCGCTGCCCGCTTGGCTGATTGACCTATCTGTTTCCCTCTAATCAGGAGTACCCCTATGGACCGTCGTTCTTTTCTAGCTGGCCTTGCTGCCACCCTGCCCTTTGCGGCCTCTGCTGCAACGGATTACACGCCCGGATTGGTGAAAAAGCATCTGGACGCGGGTGATGTTGTCTTCCTCGATTTCAAAGCCAGCTGGTGTTCGACCTGCGCGGCACAGGAACGGGTGATCAAGGCATTGAAAGCGGAGAACCCCAACTACGACGCCAAGATCACCTTTATTGATGTGGACTGGGACGCCTATGGCAAATCTGATCTGGTCAAAAACCTGAACATCCCGCGCCGCTCCACTTTGGTGGCCCTAAAGGGCAACAAAGAACTTGGCCGGATTGTCGCGCAGACATCGACCAAATCAATCAAAGCTTTGATGGATACCGCTCTGGCGGCGGGTTAAGTCGTCAACATCCTAAGGCCCTGCGTCACGTCTGAGCGCACGGCAAGGCGCAGGCCGGGTTCATCCCCGGCCTTCAGCGCCGCAAGGATCAGGCGATGGTATTGTGGCGCTTCGGTGCGCCGCAGCCGCCCATAGAGCGAGCGCATCGTCGGGCCAAGCTGAAGCCAAACGGTTTCACACATGGCCAACATTGCCGGGGCTTGGGCCCGGAGGTAAAGCGTGCGGTGGAACTCTAGGTTCGTTCGGATGTAGCCCACCGCATCCCGGTTTGAGACCACATCAGCGATGCCGCTGTTGATGTTCTGCATCCGCTCAATCAACTGCATATGCGCGCGAGGAAGCGCACGGCTGGCGAGTTCGACCTCGATCAAGGCACGCAGCGCAGCGAGCTCTTCGATACGTTCATTCGAGAGTTCGGGTGTTGAGAGACGACCAGACGTCGACATTTGCAAGGCCCCTTCCGCCACCAGCCTCTGCGCCGCCTCGCGCGCTGGGGTCATCGAGACTTCAAATTCCTTGCCCAACCCACGCAGGGTCAACGCTTGGCCCGGTGCGATCTGGCCATGCATGATACGGGTGCGCAGCCCGCGATAAACACGGTCATGCGCAGAGGCGGTTTCGATAGGTCTGGGGTTTTGCATGTGTGTATGTGATCACAAATGCGACAAAGGTCAACGCCGCGTCGGCCTGCAAGCCTGCGACTATTGTGTTTTTTCTTGGAACGAGTCGATCATATCGTCAACTGCGCTTAGAAATGCGTCCTTTTCGCCGTCGGCCAACGTGTCGATCCGCAAGTGCATCGCGCCCCAACAGCTTGGCACGAAATAACGATACCCGATGTCCATATCCTCGGGCTGTGCGACAAGACCGACTACAACCTCGGCCCCAATCGAATAGCCCAAAACCTCGGTAAACTCGGCATTGCCTTCAAGCTCCGCCTGCCAACGCTCTAATTGCCGATGGGCCTGACAGGTTGTGACGGCGAATTGCTCGGGAAAGGCCCCCATGCGCGCGGTGCCCTTGGTGTATTGGGTGGTAAAACAGGCTTTGTTTGGCTCCGACGTGAAGAAACTGATGTCCGACACCTCGGCCATACCAATCAGAATCGCATTGTTTGGCAAAGTGGCGAGCGAATCGTAGACCTCGCCGGGTTGCGGCACACAGGCCAGCGCTGCGTTGGCCCCAA
Source organism: Pelagimonas sp. (assembly GCF_058892305.1). NCBI lineage: Bacteria > Pseudomonadati > Pseudomonadota > Alphaproteobacteria > Rhodobacterales > Roseobacteraceae > Pelagimonas > Pelagimonas sp. The sequence continues at coordinate 141,763 of NZ_JBZXVN010000005.1, read as the reverse complement.
GCGTGAAGGCCATTGTCAGGATTTTGCTCATGTCACCCTCACCCCGTTGCTCACCCCCCTCAGAGAGGGTCTTCGTACGGTCAGGTGGGCACAGTGGGGCGCGGCGTCAAGCCTTTTGATCAGAAGGGGCGCCGCCCCGCCTCAGACAAGCTGAGACTCGCCGGGATTTATTTGGAAAGAAGAAACCGGGTAGAGGCCGCGAATGGGTATGGAGCGGGCTGGATCAGCGACCCGCGTTGCCGGTTTCCGACTGGTGTCGGGCGGTTTGTATAGCGGTTGTTATGTCATGGAGAAACGCAGCGCGCTCTTTTGGTTCCATAAAGTCGAGACGCATATGCAGGGCACCCCAACAGCTTGGGCGCAAATAGCGGTATTGAGGGGGATTTTGGGTTTGGACAACAAGACCTAGAAACACTTGGGCACCTGTCACGTATCCTAGACCAAGGGTGTTGTCCTCATAGGCCAGCTCGTCTTCCAACTCGGACTGGGTTGCCCCATCTGTGCAGGTCTGGACGTCAAAGGCAGCGGGCATTTTGCCGAAAAGGTTTTCGACGGCACGATAGCGCACACGGTAGCAGGCTTTCTGGGCATCTTCGTCCTCAACGATGTCTACGCTCTGGACCTCGGCAATGCCAATTTGGACCGCGGACGGGCCAAGGGTTTCAAAGCTGTCGTAGTTTTCGCCCGGAAGCGGTGAGCAGGCCAGTGAAGGTGTCGCCAAAAAGAGGCAGAGGGCCGAAAGACGAAGGATGTGATTCATGTGATGACTATTCCGGGACTGATACCGCCAAGAAAACGGACTTGGGCAGCCATTACACGGCGCCAACGAGTTCGCTATTGCGCCATTTTTCGAGGTTCCCAAAGACTTGGATGTCTTGTCGTTGCGCCAGTTTATGGAGAGCGGCGTTGGCAATGGCGACGTCTTCTTCGTCCATTTCAGCATAGACGTCTTTGAGGACGTCCGCGAGCAGGCGCGCGGTTTTGACCTGTCGGCCACCGGGTTTCAACGCGGCGTAGAGATTTGATTCAAGTATTCCCAAATAGTCGGGCTCTGGTTTCATAACACTCACTCAAACTTGTAACGATGCAGGGCCGACCCGTTGTCACGCAGCCAAGTGCGGGCCGGTTTCCAATCGCCGTAAATCCGTTCGACTTGCGCCCAAAAGGCCGGCGAATGGTTCATTTCCGCCAAATGAGCGACTTCGTGGGCGGCGACATAGTCAAGGATTTCGCGATCAGCGAGGATCAAGCGCCAGCTAAACATCAACCCGCCATCATGGGTACAAGACCCCCAGCGCGACCGGGTGTCACGCAAGGTAAGGCGGGCATAGGGGCGGCCCAAACGGTGCGCATATTCATCACAAGCCTCGGCCAGCCGGTCACGCGCCAAGGTCCGAAGCCAGCCCTTGAGCTTGGCCGGAACGCGGGCCGGATCGCCGGGTACATATAAGGCCGCTTCGTCGCGCCGAACCGATCGCCCCTGCCCCGCCTCAATGCGTAGCATCTCCCCTTCGACCGGGATTTCACTTCCCAGGCCCACAACCACATCTGCGGCACGTTGCGACAGATGCCCGCGCAACCACGCCTCTTTTTCCCGCAAAAACGCGACGCCCTGTGATTCGGGCACTTTGTTGGGCAATGTCAGGGTCACGCGGCCATCGAGCTGCGACATGCGCAGGCTTAACCGCCGCGCCCGAGCCGAGCGGCGCACAACAACGTCAATCGGAGGGTTGCCCGGCAGGCGGATCTGTCCCATACGCCCCTTACACTGAATTGCCCGCACAAATGCCCGCAAAGGCTTTGACATGGGCGTGTTGTTATGGCAGTTGGCCAAGATTGTCGACCAGACCACGAGTTGAAGGGGACTACCCATGCCCAAGGAAGAATGGGGCGTCAAGCGCGTTTGCCCGACCACCGGAAAGCGCTTTTACGACCTGAACCGCAACCCAGCGATTAGCCCTTACACTGGCGAGGCCGTCGCCATCGACACCAGTAAGAAATCGCTGATGGCCGCGGATGCCGCCGATCAGGCCAATGCCAAGGCCAAAGAAGAAGAAGAAAACGTTGACCTTCTGGATGATGACGACGTCGATGTAGATATCGACGACGATACTGTCCTGGAAGACGAAGACGATGACACTGTTCCGCTCGAAGAAATTGCTGACGTAGCCAGCGACGACGACGAGTCATAAAAAAGTTTGCGTGGCGGGATTTTTTCGCTTGATCCCGCCCGCAGCATTGCGTAATCACCGCCGCACGGCAACGACGACGCCAAACAATGATGGGGCCTTAGCTCAGCTGGGAGAGCGCCTGCATGGCATGCAGGAGGTCAGCGGTTCGATCCCGCTAGGCTCCACCATCACCCTCTTTTCGTTACGAAATGTTTTGGTCTTATGGCCAACGCTGTGCCACGTTTGGGCGGCATCGACGTCTCGGGACGTGTGGGCGCGGCCCGCCGTTACCTTGGTCAACCGGGCAAGTCTCTGAAAGCCAGCAACGTGCAGATCGCGACCGTTGCAAAGTCAGGCCTTTGGTCACAAAGACAGCCATATCGCTCTGGAATACCGCGCGGCGTATCAAGGTCGGCTGTGCGGGGCAAAATCTGCGTTTTATTCCGATTGACGAGTGACTGGTTTGGTCACCCATTCGACAAATAGACGCATTAAAGGAAGATACGTTGTCCTACCTGAGCGTCGCCGCCCGAAGATGAGAGGCACAGCTAGTGTCCTGACCGCTGTGCATTCCCTGAAATGGCCCGAAAGGCTTCAATGTTTTCGCGTAAGACGCCCGGCCTCAAAAAATCTCTATCGGCAGAATTTACAGCGATAACAACGCCGGTTGGTCGATCAACATAAATATACTGCCCATACACCCCCATGGCAAAAAACTCGCCATCTTGTGCATCCGGCGGCATCCACCAGTGATACCCGTATCCAAACGCGCCTTGCATTGTTTTTGCGGATGCCACTGTGCTTTCGGCGACCCACTCTGCAGGCACGATTTTGGAACCTTGAAACTGGCCGTTCGACCGCATCATTTCGCCGAATCGGGCGTAGTCTCGCGTCGTCAAATTTAGGCCCCCAAGCGCAAAGGCGACATCTAAACCATCCGCCAGATAGTATGCTCCGGGCTCGACACCTAAGGGCTGCAAGATATACTCCGACATCAGGTCTGGTAGAGACCGCCCTGTCGCGTTGCGTAGCGCCATCGCCAGCACATGAGTATCAATAGAAGCATCGCGCCATTCAGCGCCAGGCTGTGCAAACCGTCGATCAACTCCGGCGGCGAATGTATCCATTGAGCCACCCGTCGCAAGCACGCGGCCCAACTTGTTGATATCGCTGAAGTACGATTGATAGTTTTCATTTAAAACGACGCCGGACGACATCTGCAAAACATTTTTGATGCTTGCGCCCTCATAGGCGCTGCCGACCAGTTCTGGGACATAACGCGTTATCTGGTCGTCGATGCTTTGAATATCGCCGCGCGCGATCAACACGCCGAACAAGGCTGACAGATAGGATTTTGCCACAGACCACGATACGCGGTGATCCTCTTGCGACGTTCCAAGATAGTAATCTTCGAAAACGATCTTTCCGTCTTTGAGAACAACGATAGCGGTCGTATCGCGCGACATTCGCCACGCGTCGAAGGCCGGTAGAAACGAAAGCCGTTGCCCTTGGGGCAACGCAGTTCTTGAGGAAGCGGCTGTGATGTCCACAGCGTTGAACGACGCCCGCATGTTGCTGAAATTCTGAACAATCTCGGCTTCGTTAAACAGCGTAAAGACGGAGTGCAAACGGTCAACGGTCCCGAGTTCGGGGGCAGCACAGCCAGATAACGCTGTAGATGTGGCGACCAAAATCGCTATGGTTTTTGGGTCCATTTTGTCCCTCACACAACCACAAAAAACCTCTTTACCTCAGTTGGTTCGAGTGCGGAAGCCGACATCTATTCGCCGTGCGGTATCCGGAGACTTTGCGCTCACAGCCATCATCTGAGAACGCTGGTCGGGATCGTTCGCGCGCCTTTGATGTTGAAGGTCAGAGGCGCGGGATTTTTGGCGGTTGGGGGGCAAGCACCGGCTGTGCTTAGCTGGCAAACGGATCGTCGTGGCGATCCTTGTTCCAGATGTATTCGCCCCATCCCGCAACTTTTTCGGCCGTCGCCTCTCCGTGCATCAGGGCGATGGCTCCGAGGGCCATGTCCATTCCCGCGGACACGCCTGAGGACGTGATAAAGCGACCGTCCTCGACCCATCGGGCTTTGGGGACCCAATCAACCTTTGGGCCTTGTTGCGTGACCCAGTCAAACGCCAGCTTATTGGTTGTGGCTTGATGCCCGTCCAACACCCCAGATCTCGCCAACAACGCGCTGCCGGTACAGACCGACAGAGTGAACTCCGCATGGTTTGAGGCCTTGCCGATCCAGTCAAGAAGCTTGGTGTTGTTGACTTCGGAACGTGTCCCCCGGCCACCAGGAACAAAAAGAATGTCGAAATCCAATGTGGCGTTGAGATCACGCGTCGCATGGGCCGCCAAGGTTTGACCGCTCACAACCGCCCCTGTGGTGTCAGCAATCAATTCCATCTCAAATTGCTCGGGCAGCAATCCAAACATCTCTAGAGGCCCGAACAGATCAAGGAGTTCAAAACCCGGAAAAATGAGCGCGCCTATTTTTCGCCGTTTCCCAACCATTTACCTAAAACTCCCAAGAAAATCGGCAGGTTACTCTACCTCTAACTCAAATCTAAAGTCCTGAGCGTATTCCGCCTTGAGAAAGCCGCGAAACCCGTCATGAAACTGGCGTGTATGTTCGTGTGCCAAACGATCCGCAAGATCGACATCCTGCGCCGCAATCGCCTTGATCAGATCGAAATGCGCCTGGGTGAGCAAGTTGTTCTTGTCCGATTGCCGAATGTAATCAATGTGCAGGTGCAAAATACGACGGCCGTCATCCAGCAAACGTTCATAGGCTTTGGCAAGATAGGGATTGCGCCCTGCCGCGCCAATCGAGGTGTGAAAATCACGGTTGGTGGCGGAAATCAATAAATGATCCTCCGCCTCACAGGCGGCCTCGAATTCAAGCGCCAAGCGGGTCATTTCGGCCAAATCTTCGTCGGTGCGATTCTTAGCCGCGAGGCGGGTGTTGATACGCTGGAGGAAATCGAGCGCTTCGACGTAACGCGGAAATTCCTCAAGCTTGACCGGCGCGACAAGGGTCGAGCGGTTGGACAGCATATCGACCAAACCATCGGCGGACAAACGCACCAAAGCCTCTCGGATTGGAGAGCGGGACATGACGAAACGCTCAGCCAGACTTGTTTCATCCAATGGAACGCCCGGTGCCAGCTGCAGGGTCAAAATCTCCTGGCGCAATGTCTCATAGACGTGTTTGGCCCCGGCCCCACGCGACAATTTTTGCGATTGGCTCGACTTGTTTTTTTCCGGATAAGTATTTCGCATGACCCCCCCAACGACCTCAAACGCCCCTCTCCGCGTTTGATCGTTCGCAAAGCCTATAAGCCTGTCGGCATATTGTCGACCACCAGTTGTAAGAACTGGGGCAGTAGGGCAACCTAAAGCTGACGCTGCGGCCAATTCAAGACCCAAAGCCCGGCTTGGATGACCACCACGTATCAGTTTTCGCGGCTCCTCAAAGACGTGGTCTTCCCGCTCTCGATCGGCATACCAGTGAGTGTGATTGATAAGTCCAGATGCCCCCCGCTAGCGCCAATGCTCCGCGATTCCCATAGCAATTTGAAGTGGCAGATACGCGCTTCAGAGTGATTAACGACTTGCGAAACAACAGAAATTTCAACTCTACCCAAACCACAGCCTCATTTAACTCCCCAAAGTCCCAGCCGCTCGTGCGGCCTGCACTTGGCCCTCGCAAAGATGCTTGACCAAACGACCAAGGCTCCGCTAAGCAAGCGTTACGCAGGGGAGTTTCGCCAAAGAAACTGAGAGGCGGATCAGGGGAAACCCGGTGCCGCGACCCTTTGAACCTGACCCAGTTGATACTGGCGTAGGAAGCTAAGCGCGCACCGATTTGGGGTAGCTCCCCGGTATTTGTGCGTTGCTGAACAAGGGGGCCAGTACACCTCCTGTTTCCCAAGCCCCCATTCATCTGGTGTCTTTTTGAGTGGATCGCTTGAGGAGCACCGAACATGAACGTCCCAAATCCAAAAATCACCACGGGTGAATTGCCCGCCTCGCGCAAAATCTATGTTAACGGCGAAATGCACCCGGACATCCGCGTGCCCATGCGCGAGATTTCAACCCATCCCACAGCGGGTGAACCGCCGCTTCCGGTTTACGATAGTTCGGGCCCCTATACCGACCCCAGCGTTTTAACCGACATCAAACAAGGTCTGCCGCAGCTGCGTCGCGATTGGGTTTTGGCCCGTGGGGATGTCGAAGAATACGAAGGCCGCGAAATCACCGCCGCCGATAACGGCTTTGTCGAAGGCGACCGCCTGACCCCGGAATTTCCGGTGAAACCACGGCCGTTGCGTGGCAAGGATGGTGCCGCGCCGACGCAATTGGCCTATGCCCGTGCCGGGATCATCACGCCGGAAATGGAATATATCGCCATCCGCGAAAACCAGCTGCGCGAGGTCTCGCCCTGCCATCGCGACGGCAATGATTTTGGCGCAAATATCCCCGATTATGTGACGCCTGAATTTGTACGTTCGGAAATCGAAGCAGGCCGCGCCATCATCCCCGCCAACATCAACCATACTGAACTTGAACCAATGATCATTGGTCGCAACTTCTTGGTCAAGATCAACGCAAATATGGGCACTTCGGCGGTCTCGTCGAGCATGGAAGAAGAGGTCGACAAGCTCGTCTGGTCGATCCGCTGGGGCGCGGACACGGTGATGGACCTGTCGACCGGGCGCAACATCCATAACACCCGCGAATGGATCGTGCGCAATAGCCCGGTGCCGATTGGTACGGTGCCGATTTATCAAGCGCTGGAAAAGGTCAACGGCATTGCCGAAGACCTCACTTGGGACGTGTTCCGCGATACGTTGATCGAACAGGCGGAACAGGGTGTCGATTACTTCACCATCCACGCGGGCGTGCGTCTTCATATGGTGCCGATGACCGCAACACGCGTCACCGGGATCGTATCACGCGGCGGGTCGATCATGGCCAAGTGGTGCTTGCATCACCACCGCGAAAGCTTCCTCTATGAGCATTTCGAAGAGATTTGCGAGATTTGCCGCAAATACGACGTGTCGTTTTCCTTGGGTGACGGGTTGCGCCCTGGGTCGATTGCCGATGCCAATGACGAGGCGCAATTTGCCGAGCTAGAGACACTGGGCGAGCTGACCAAAATCGCATGGAAATATGACTGTCAGGTGATGATCGAAGGGCCGGGCCATGTTGCCATGCACAAGATCAAAGAGAACATGGATAAGCAGCTGGAATGCTGCCACGAAGCGCCGTTCTACACGCTTGGGCCCCTGACCACCGACATCGCGCCGGGTTATGACCACATCACAAGCGGCATAGGCGCGGCGATGATCGGTTGGTTTGGCTGTGCGATGCTGTGTTATGTGACGCCCAAGGAACACCTTGGCCTGCCCGATCGCGACGACGTCAAAACCGGGGTGATCACCTATAAGATCGCCGCCCATGCCGCCGATTTGGCCAAAGGTCTTCCCGGTGCCCAGCGCCGTGATGACGCGCTTAGCCGGGCGCGGTTTGAGTTCCGTTGGGAAGATCAGTTCAACCTGTCGCTTGACCCGGACACGGCCCGCGAATTCCACGACCAAACCCTGCCCAAAGAAGCACACAAGGTTGCGCATTTCTGCTCCATGTGTGGGCCGAAGTTCTGTTCGATGCGGATTTCTCATGACATCCGCGCCGAAGCCCAAAAAGAGGGCATGGAAGCCATGGCCGCCAAGTTCCGCGAAGGTGGTGAGCTTTATGTGCCTGTCGCCGAGACCGAATTGGAACCGGGCGAATGATCACCATTGCCGGGGCCGGAGTTTCCGGCCTCGCTTGCGCCTATGAACTGGCAAAACGGGGGGCGGCGGTTTCGGTTTTTGAAACCGGATCGGCGCCGTCCGACAACCCTTGTTCATGGTTCGCAGGCGGCATGTTGGCCCCATGGTGCGAAGGCGAAAGCGCCGAGGCCGAGGTTGTGCGCCTTGGCATCGGGGCGTTGGCGTGGTGGCGAGAGATCACTCCGGTGACTGAGCGCGGCACGCTTGTTGTCGCGCCAAGCCGGGATCGGGCCGAGCTATCGCGCTTTGCGCGGCGCACCGAAAACCATGTGATGCTAAGCCGTGATGAGATCACCACCAAGGAACCGGCGCTTGCCGGGCGTTTCACCCAAGCCTTGTTTTTCAAGGATGAGGCCAATCTTGATCCGCGCCGCGCCCTGATTGACCTCACCAAGGCCATTCAGGATTTGGGCGTCGACATCCGATACAACACCCCCGCCCCGGATCATGTCGATGTCGATTGTCGGGGAATGGCGGCGAAATTGCCCGGCCTGCGCCCGGTGCGCGGCGAGATGGTTGTGGTCAAAGCCCCGGACGTCGATCTCACCCGCACGGTGCGATTTTTACATCCGCGCATTCCGGTCTATGTGGTGCCGCGCGGCGACGGGATATACATGATCGGCGCGACAATGGTCGAAAGCTCCTCGTCGCGCGACATCACTGTGCGATCCTTGCTCGAACTGCTTGGTGCCGCCTTTGCGCTTCATCCCGGTTTTGGCGAAGCGTCAGTGATCGAGACCGGTGTCGGACTGCGCCCCGCCTTTGACGACAATATGCCCAAGCTGACCCAAGTCAGGGCCACAAGCCAAACCGCACCCCCCATCACAACCCCCATCACAACCCATGTGAATGGCTTTTATCGCCATGGGTTTTTGCTTGCGCCCGCTATGGCGCAACAGCTTGCGGCGCAATTCTTTCAGGAGAGCTTTGATGTTGATCACAGTGAACTCGAAATCAGTTGAGGTGAACGCCTCAGGTCTTGCCGAGGCGCTGCAAGAGCTGGGCTATACCTCGCCCGCCATTGCCACCGCGTTGAACGGTCAATTTGTATCCCGCGACGCGCGCGCCGGTATCACGCTAACCCAAGGCGATGCGCTTGAGGTTCTTGCACCGATGCAGGGGGGATAGAGCATGCAGTTTTATGGAACTGAGATTTCATCGCGCCTGTTGTTGGGCACGGCGCAATACCCCTCGCCCAAGGTACTCACCGATGCGATCCGGGCGTGTGGCACCGAGATCGTGACCGTGTCCTTGCGCCGGGAAAGCGCGGGCGGAAGCGGCGATGGGTTTTGGCAAGCGTTGCGCGACACCGGCTGTCATATCCTGCCCAACACCGCCGGGTGTCATACGGCGCAAGAGGCGGTGACAACCGCCCAGATGGCACGCGACGTGTTTGGCACCAATTGGATCAAGCTTGAGGTGATCGGCCATTCCGACACGCTGCAACCCGATGTCTTTGCCTTGGTCGAGGCGGCGCGGGTCTTGGCGCAAGACGGATTTCAGGTCTTTCCCTACACCACCGATGATCTGGTGGTGGGTGAGAAATTGCTGGATGCCGGTTGTGAACTGCTGATGCCATGGGGGGCGCCAATTGGGTCGGGTCAAGGGCTGCGTAACCCGGATGCGCTGCGGGCGATGCGGGCGCATTTCCCCGATACGCCTTTGATCGTAGACGCCGGCATTGGCCGCCCGTCTGATGCCTGTTTGGCGATGGAGTTCGGCATGGATGCGGTTTTGCTCAACACCGCGGTGGCAAAGGCCGGTGACCCGGTGGGCATGGCCGTCGCAATGACCGGCGCGATCAAAGCCGGACGTGCCGGATTTGTCGCCGATCCAATGGACCCGCGCGACATGGCGGTGCCCTCAACCCCAATCCTTGGCATGGCGGAACTGGCATGATGGAACGTTTTTATCTTTTGGTCGGCCATGTGTCCGAACTCGAACTTCTCGTACCGCTTGGGGTGAAGCTCGTACAGCTTCGGATCAAGGATGCGCCAGAGGCCGAAATCCGCCGGCAAATCACCCGTGCCCGCGATTTTTGCGCCGTTCACAAGGCGCAACTGGTGGTCAATGATTACTGGCAAGCCGCGCTCGATCTGCGCTGTGACTTTGTTCATTTGGGTCAAGAAGACATGGACACCGCCGATTTTGCCGCGCTGCGCCGGGCCGGGGTGCGTTTTGGCCTGTCGACCCATGATGAAACCGAATTGGAGCGCGCGCTTTCCCTTGACCCGGCCTATGTCGCCCTTGGCCCGGTGTATCCAACCCTGTTGAAGAAAATGAAATGGGGGCCGCAGGGGCTTGACCGGGTATCGGATTGGAAAAAAGCCGTTGGGCAAACGCCGCTGGTCGCTATTGGTGGCCTGACCCCGGAACGTGTTCCCGGCGTCTTGGCCGCTGGTGCGGATAGCGTCGCGGTTGTGACCGACATCCAACACGCCGATAATTCAGAGGCGCGCACCCGCGAATGGATCAAGGTCTGTGCGACATGAGCCGCTATGCCCGTCAGGAAGTGATCCTAGGGGTCAAAGCGCAAGCCAGCCTCGCCAAGGCCCATGTTCTGGTGGTGGGGGCCGGGGGGCTTGGGTCACCGGTGTTGCAATACCTTGTCGGGGCTGGGGTGGGTGAAATCACCATCATGGATCATGACACGGTTGAGGAAAGCAACCTGCACCGCCAACCACTTTATGACATGGGGGATGTTGGCCGCCCCAAGGCCTTGGCCGCCTGCGAACATCTAAACGCCGCCAATCCACACCCCCGCCTGCATCCCCATCTGTGCAAGCTAACGCCGTCAACTGCGATATCGGCCATCGCCCCCGTCGATTTGGTCATTGATGCCGCCGATAGCTTTGCGGTGTCCTATATCCTGTCCGACCTATGCCTCACCTCTCAAACTCCACTGATTAGCGCGTCGGTCCTTGGCACATCCGGATATGTCGGGGCCTTTTGCGGCCCCGCGCCAAGCCTGCGCGCGGTGTTCCCCGACCTGCCAGACAGCGCCGGGAGTTGCGCACGCAACGGTGTACTTGGCCCGGTTGTCGGCATGATCGCCACCACCCAGGCGCAAATGGCCCTAGCGATTTTGACCGACCAAACCCCGTCACCGATGGGCCGCTTGGTGACGATGGATGCCCAGACGTTTACCTTTGGCGGGTTTTCCTTCCTTGGCGCTCCGGAACCCGACCAAACATTGCCCTTTGTTGATGCAACGACCTTGGCGGATCAGGACCAACTCATCGACCTGCGCGGCCCAGAAGAATGCCCCGCGCCGTTTCATCCTATCGCCCAACGTATTGCGCCCTCAGACATTGCCAAAGCACCTTTGGACAAAAACCACCGTGTTGTGCTGGCCTGCCAATCCGGGTTGCGGGCTTGGCAAGCCGGTCAGCGACTCAAGACGCTTGGCTTTGAAAATGTGGCGCTGTTTGCCCAAGCCGCCGCCTAAGTCGAAAGCATTACGCAAAACGCCAGAGGCCTGCTAAACTCGCGTCAATTCATTTTCAAACGGGTTTTGCTATGCATCTCATCAAAGGCATGTGCCTCGCTTTATTACCGCTCCCGGTCATGGCCGACACTTGCCACGACCAATTGGCCGACATTCTGGCCAATCCCCTCTATTCCGACATCCCCTATGAGGCCCAAGCCGTCGGAAGCATCGGTGGGATGGAGACAATCACCCATCAGCAATTTCTATCCGACACCCATTCCCTGATCAAAACCATCGCGCCGACCGGACTACCGGACACGCTGTTTTACCAAGGTGGAACCTATCACCCGGACGGCGGGGGCGGATGGAAACTGCTCTATGAAACGGATTTGGCCGCGTACGAAAAAGGGTTAGAAGACACCCGCCAAGGTCGCTCACAAGCGATTTTGAAGGCCGAGTGCAACGACATTGACGTCGACGGGTCGCCCCACATCGAAATCAGCGGCACCATTGATGTGGTGCCGCCGTTTCAAAGCGAAATGCAGGTCGCCTATGTTGTCAATCCCGAGACCGGATTGCCGGTTCGATTTAGCTATGCCTACACGATGAACGGTATGCAGGCCGAAAGCCGTTTTGAATACAAGGCCTTGCCGGGGTTGAAACTTCCGACCCCATAGCGGCCCGTTTAGCGCAGAACGTGAACCCCACAGGCGGCGTGGCGCACAACTTGGCTTGCGGTCGAGCCAAGCAACAAATCCTGCATGCCCGGACGGTGGGACGCGATGACGATCAAGTCAACGTCATTGTCTTCGGCCCAATCCAGAATGGTGCGCCCGGAATGCCCGTCGACGACCAAGCCCTGAGCGCCGTCAACACTGTCGGCAAGCCCGGCAACCTCGTCCTCGATCGCTTTGCGGACCTGACGCGTATAATCAGCGGGGAGATAGCTCACCGCGTAGCCGGGGATTTGCTCCATCACATGCAAAAAGGTAATTTTGGCCCCCTCTTCCGCCAAGGCTTGCGCAATGTCGGTGGCCCCTTTGATTTTGGCTTCGTTTCCATCGACGAAAGCCACAGGAACGAGAATATTCTTATACATCTGATCGTCCTCCTTTTACAGAAGAATGCCCTGTCTTGGCGACCTGCGCCTTGATACAGGTCAGAGCCTCGGGCCGATCAAATTCGCAATTGCGCCACAATTCTTCCACATTCCAAATCTACCCATAGTTCCAGCGGCAGAATGTTGTCACCCCGATCCATCTCGCAGCCAGAAGGCGCTGATCTGGATCCCGAACGCCATGTGTGTGGTCCCATTAGGGCCACAACGGCCCAAGGGACCTCTGGAAACGGGAGGAAGTTACATGCGCTACCTAATCGCTGAGACAAGCTGGAATATGATGAGTCTGGCCCAGGACATTCTGGGCACCGGAACCCTTTTGACCCGAACAGACCGGCCAGAGGATCTTGTTCACTATCTTACTGTTGGGTCTGCGGACCTGCTTTTGCTCGAAGCCGATCAGCTGAACCGAAGCAACCTCACCCTACGCGGATTACGAAGCGCCGCCGGGCAAATACCGATTGTGCTTCTGGCCTCAGATGCCACATCTCTGCAACGGGCCGAGTGGTTGGCCGATGGTGCGGATACCATTGTTGATCCAGCCAGTTCACCGGCCGAAATTTGCAGCCACCTTATGGCAATTGCCCGACGCGCCCTTGGCTATCCGCTCCCGGTTCTGGATTTTGGGCCCCTGCGGCTTCGCCTCGACAAGCGGGTGGCCCATATTCGCGACTGTCCGGTCAAACTCAGCCCGAAAATCTACGAAATGTTGGAATACATCGCCTTGCGCCCCGGTCAGCTCATCACGCGCGACGCATTGTTGACCCATCTATACGGGCTAGACAAGGAACCCGAAACGCGGGTTTTCGATGTCTACGCCTGCAACATACGGTCCTGCCTCAAGGCAACTCAGGGCATTGTTGAGCTGGAAACAGTCCGAGGTGTGGGGTTCCGCCTAACGTTGAGCGAAACCCCGGCTCCGGTCGCCGCCTAAGATTTGGCCCTAGAACGTGTGCGCAACATCATAGAGCACCGGTTCGAATGTTCGGCACAGGTCCGAGATGTGGCGATTGCGGTCGCGCATTTCGTCACTGCGCAGCATCGCCTGAAAATCCTCGCGGCGCTGCCACTGCGAATAATTGGCGATGCGCGTTTGTGCGTCGTTCACATGCAACCCGGCCGCAATAAACCCCGGCTGTTTCGAAATAAAATTGGCGTAGGCGTCCTGTAACGCATCCATAAGGTCCTGACAGGTGCCCGGACTGGTCTCAAAGGTTGTGATGACGGTTTGGGCATCGGCGTTGGCTGAAATATTTGGCATGGCTCTCTCCCTATCTCTCTATAGTGACACGGAATTTGCATCTGTCCAGCATTCTGAGCGCGTCACAAAGGGGCAGAAATCCTTGACACAATGGGGGTGACAAGGCCAAACAAGGCATAACACGCGCCAAGATCGCCACAACGCGACACCCGCGCTATCCGAGCAATGAAAACACAGGCCATACAATTATGAGTAGCACGCAGCGAATCGAGGATTCCCTCCGCGAAAACATCATTTCACGTCCGGATATGATTCTGGACGACAAGGATTTGATGCACGCGTTGATTGCTGCCAATGAACGCGCGATGGGTGGCAACATCATCGACCTGCGTGGCATTGCCATGGAACGGCTCGAATCACGTTTGGATCGTTTGGAAGATACGCATCGGTCGGTGATTGCGGCGGCCTATGAAAACCTCGCCGGAACCAACCAAATCCACCGCGCGGTGTTGCGCATGTTGGACCCGGTAGAGTTTGAACCTTTCCTCAAGGATTTGGGCACCGAAGTGGCCCAGATTTTGCGCGTGGATGTGATCAAGCTGGTGCTCGAAACGGCGGCGTCAGACGGCGAAAACGTCGTCAAACGTGTTGGTGATGTATTGTCGGTTGCGGAACCCGGCTTTGTGGAAACCTTTGTAGCCGCAGGTCGCGAAGCGCCATTGAAACAGGTCACCCTGCGCCAGCTAAATCAAGGCGACGCGCGCATTTACGGCGACAAGGCCGAATGGATTAGGTCCGAAGCCTGCCTGCGTTTGGATTTCGGCCCCGGTCGGTTGCCCGGCCTCTTGGTCATGGGCTCCGAGGATCCGCATATGTTCACGCCGCAACAGGGCACCGATCTTTTGGCCTTTTTCACCGGCGTGTTCGAGAGAACCATGCGCCGCTGGTTGTCGTGAGCGGCCAAAGCTCACTGCTGATCTCTGATGCAGCGCGGGATGCGTTGAACACATGGTTGGACACTGCCCGCGCTCTAAAAGGCGCGGCGGACAACACCATTACCGCCTATCAAACCGACGTTCTTGACTTCATTGCCTTTCTGACGACGCATCACGCCGAACCACAGGGGCTTGCTCCTTTGGCGCGTGTGACCACCTCCGATATGCGCAGTTGGATGGCGCATTTGCGTGGCCATGGCACGGCTTCGCGGTCGATGGCGCGCAAACTTTCGGCGGTCAAAAGCTTCTATCGCTGGTTGGCGGAACGCGAAGGGTTTGAGCCCACGGCTGTTTTACTTGCCCGCGCCCCCAAATTTCAAAAGAAGCTGCCACGCCCCTTGGCCAAGGATGCCGCCCGCGCCATGATTGACACGGTGGCGGTGCAATCCCGCGAAGATTGGATCGGTGCCCGCGATAGCGCTGTGATCACCTTGCTCTATGGCTGTGGCTTGCGAATATCCGAGGCCTTGGGCCTAAAGGGGCGCGACCTCCCCATCGGCGAAACCCTGAGAATTATCGGTAAGGGCGGCAAAGAGCGCATTGTTCCGGTGCTTCCCGTCGCCCGCGACGCGGTTCAGACCTATCTGAAACACTGCCCCTTTGACATTGGGCCCGACGACGCCGTCTTTCGTGGTGCGCGCGGCGGCCCGTTGAACCCGCGTTTGATTAGCAAGGTCACCGAACAGGCGCGGTTGCAATTGGGGCTACCGGCAACCGCAACCCCGCACGCCATGCGCCACAGCTTTGCCACCCATCTTTTGGCCGCAGGCGGCGATTTGCGCGCCATTCAGGAATTGTTGGGCCATGCCTCGCTCTCAACCACCCAAGCCTATACCGCCGTCGATCAGGTTCATCTGATGAAGGTCTATGAGGCGACGCATCCCAAGGCGAAATCCGGCTAGACGTTGCATAACGGTGCCAAACCCCTAACTTGCGTTGCAGATCCGTCTTTTCAGGCCAAAGGGACCCATTGATATGCAACTCTTCCACTCCCCCGCGTCACCTTTTGTACGCAAAGTCAGCGTCTTACTCCGTGAAACCGATCAATTGGACGCGGTTGAACACGTTGACGTTCACACCACCCCGATGGCCACGGACGGGGAGTTAAAAACCGCCAACCCATTGGGCAAAATCCCCGCTTTGATCCGCCCGGATGCGCCAACGCTTTATGATAGCCGGGTGATTTGCCGATTTTTGGATGCGCGGGCCGAGGCGGGCCTATATCCCGAGGATCGGTTGTGGGACACGCTGACCCTTGAGGCAACCGCGGATGGGATCATGGAATGCGCGGTGTCGATGGTCTATGAAAAGCGCTTTCGCGATGAGGCCTTGGTGTCTCAAGACTGGATCAACAGCCAGTGGGACAAGATCAGCCGCGCCTTGGATGCGCTCAACGCCCGCTGGATGAGCCACCTTTATGGGCCGCTTGATATGGGGCAAATCGCGGTTGGCTGTGCGCTTGGCTATCTGGATCTCCGTCACCCCGACCGGGATTGGCGCGCGGGTCGTGATGGTCTTGCCGCTTGGGAAAAGGGCTTTGCCGAACGCCCGTCGATGCAAGACACCCAGCCCAAAGGATAATCGCGTAAAAGGCCAATCGCATAAAAAAGGGCGGGAAGACCCGCCCTTTGACCTACCCGTTTTGAAACCGGGTTAGAAACTATAGGACACACCAATGTTCAACGCATTGGTTTTGATGTCCGTTTTAAAGCTACCGCCCCCATCCAGATCAATGTCATTGCTGGAATAGGTGAACTGGTATTCGCCAAAGATCGAATATTTTTCGTTGAGTGCATAAGAGGCACCGGCGGTCATCCGCAACGCGGGGCCGGTGACCTGATAGCCAAAGGTTGTTGAGCCGGACGCGTCATGTTTGGCATCGACATGCGGAATAGCAACACCCAAACCGCCGCTCACATAGGGGGTCAAGGCACCCCACTTTTCTTTCCAGCGGCGCGACACATTCAAGGTGACGATGTTTAAGCCATCGGTTAATTCCAGACGAGAAAAGCCAAGCTTTTCGCGGTCTTTCTCGACGGCATAGACTTTGTTGTGGCTGAATTCGATACCATATCCGATTCGGTCGTTCCGCCACCACGTTGCGCGCATACCGTAATAGGGCGGCATCTGGTTGGATTTGCCTTCCCAGCCCAGCAATTCGTTAAAGCTCTCGCCCGGTTGGGCGACGGAAGACGCAACATCCCCGATCAAAGCGGCCTCTGATCGTGAATCGTCAACGACGATGGTGTCAGGGTCGTCTCCGCCCTCGGGGATATCACCGCTTGCCCGGCTATGAGGGGCCGTTTGCCATCCCGTATAAAAAGACAGCTCCACCTCAGCCAAAACAGAGGAGGTGGAAGCACCGACCAAGGCTGCTGATAGAATCAAATACCGCATTTTTGCGTCTCCAAACTCTTCGTCTTGGGCATATGCCTGCCTCACCTGTCATGCAACCGCGACACATCCGCGCTTATTGCAAACTCAGCTCTTTGTGTTCTTTACGCCTCAAGGACGTATCGCTAAACAACGCCCCGGAAACGCCGCCTTTCAAAGCGGCTCTTTTTGTGTTGCGGTCGATTCTCTCGGCCCCGAGCAATAGCAATGGAGCAAACCTCGTGTCACACGCAGACGATCACGAAGGCACCCGCAGGGACTTTCTCTACTACGCCACAGCCGGCGCAGGAGCAGTCACCGCAGGTGCCGCCGCATGGCCCCTGGTCAACCAAATGAACCCTTCGGCAGATGTATTGGCCTTGGCAAGCATTCGCGTCGACGTCTCTGGCGTCGAGCCGGGCACACAGCTGACGGTGAAATGGCTGGGCAAACCAGTGTTTATTCGCCACCGCACGGGTGCTGAAATTCAAGAAGCCGCTGAGCAAGACGCCGAATTGGCGGCCGATCCGTTGATCGACACCAACGCGCGCAACGCCAACTTGGCCGATGCCGCCGCGCTTGCAACGGATGCAAACCGGACCATGCCATCACCCGAAGGCGAAGCCCCCGGTGCTTGGATCGTTCAGATGGGTGTTTGCACGCATTTGGGCTGTGTTCCACTGGGCGACGGCGCGGGCGAATACAAAGGGTGGTTCTGCCCTTGCCACGGGTCGCACTACGACCTTTCTGGCCGTATTCGCAAAGGCCCAGCGCCGGAAAACCTTCCAATTCCGCCGGCCGTATGGGCCGACGACAGCACAATCAAACTGGGATAAGGAAGCGCGCACATGTCCGGAATTCCGCACGATCATTACGAACCCAAAACGGGTTTCGAAAAATGGATTCACGAGCGCCTGCCTGTTGTAGGTCTCGTGTATGACACCATCATGATCCCCACCCCCAAGAACCTGAACTGGTGGTGGATTTGGGGTATCGTTTTGGCCTACTGCCTGGTGCACATGATTGTCACTGGCATCATCCTTGCGATGCACTACACGCCGCATGTTGATCTGGCTTTTGCCTCGGTCGAACATATCACCCGTAACGTGAATGGCGGCTTTATGCTCCGTTACCTGCACGCTAACGGCGCGGCTTTGTTCTTCTTTGCTGTTTACATCCACATCTTCCGTGGCCTGTATTACGGGTCTTACAAAGCCCCCCGTGAAATCACATGGATCATCGGCATGCTGATCTTCCTGATGATGATGGGTGCCGGCTTTATGGGCTACGTTCTGCCTTGGGGTCAGATGTCCTTCTGGGGTGCAACCGTTATCACTGGCCTGTTCGGCGCGATCCCATTTGTGGGCGAAGCGATCCAAACTTGGCTGCTGGGCGGGCCTGCTGTGGACAACGCCACACTGAACCGCTTCTTCTCGCTGCACTATCTCCTGCCGTTTGTGATTGCCGCGCTGGTTGTCGTCCACATCTGGGCCTTCCACACCACAGGCAACAACAACCCAACCGGTGTTGATGTCCGCACAGACAGCAAAGAGTCGGTCAAGAAAGACACGCTTCCGTTCTGGCCATACTTTGTCATCAAAGACCTGTTCGCGCTGGTCGTTGTTCTGGCGATCTTCTTTGCGGTTGTTGGCTTTATGCCAAACTATCTGGGTCACCCAGACAACTACATCGAAGCCAACCCGCTTGTGACACCTGCACACATCGTTCCAGAATGGTTCTTCTTGCCCTTCTACGCGATCCTGCGTGCCTTCACCTCTGAGGTTTGGGTTGTTCAGTTCGCATCCTTCATCACCGGTGGCATCATCGACGCCAAATTCTTTGGTGTTATCGCGATGTTCGCTGCGATTGCTGTGATGGCGCTGGCCCCATGGCTCGACACGTCTTCGGTTCGTTCGGCTCGTTTCCGTCCGATGCTGAAGTGGTGGTTCTGGCTTCTGGTTGTCGACTTTGTCGTTCTGATGTGGCTGGGTGCAATGCCCGCAGAAGAACCCTATGCGACCTTCTCATTGATCGCTTCGGCCTACTGGTTTGCCTATTTCTTGGTGATCCTGCCGCTGATGGGTGTCATCGAAAAGCCGCTGGCCCCACCTGCGACCATCGAAGAAGATTTCAACAACATGTACGGCAAATCCGCCGATACCCCGGCTGAGTAAGAGGATCGCTAGAGATGTTTAAGAAACTCACCCTCTCGGCCCTCACGGCCCTGGTCCTTGGCTCCGGTGGAGCCATGGCCGCAGGCGACGCGGGTCACATCGAGGATTTCGATTTCTCGTTTGAAGGCGCCTTTGGCACCTACGATCAGCACCAGCTGCAACGCGGTCTTCAAATCTACACTGAAGTCTGCGCGTCGTGCCACGGTTTGCAATACGTTCCTTTCCGGACTTTGGGCGACCCCGGTGGCCCAACGTTCTCTGAGGACGAAGTGCGCGCCTATGCTGAGCAAAACTTTGAAATCTACGACGAAGAGCTCGAAGATTTCCGCCCAGCAAAACCTGCTGACCACTTCCCTGCCAACACCTCGGCTGGTGCACCTGACCTGACCTTGATGGCCAAGGCGCGTGCTGGTTTCCACGGCCCTTACGGTCTTGGTATCAACCAGTTCTTCAAAGGTATTGGTGGCCCTGAGTATATCGCTTCGCTTCTGACCGGTTACACCGGCGAAGAAAAAGAAGAAGCGGGCTCCACGCTCTATGAAAACACCGCCTTCCCAGGTGGCTGGATTTCAATGGCACCGCCACTTTATGGTGAAGACGTGGAATATGCCGATGGTCATTCCAACAGTTTGCACCACGAAGCGCAGGATATTGCCGCTTTCTTGATGTGGGCAGCTGAGCCTAAAATGATGGCCCGCAAACAGGCTGGCTTCACCGCCGTTCTGTTCCTGTCGGTCCTCGCGGTTCTGCTTTACCTGACCAACAAACGCCTTTGGAAGCCCGTTAAATACGGCCGCAAAGACGACTAAACCTTGGTTGAAAATCAAACGAAAGCCCCGCCAATCTGGCGGGGCTTTTTTGTAATTGGGTCCGTGGCAAACGGCCGGCGCGCCCCAATCCGGCCTGTGTAAAAGCCTCTCCGCCTGCGTCTTCACCAAGCAGCCGTCTTTTTCACCACACCATCATCGTCCAATCAACAAAGCCCCGACCGTCAATGCGGGGGGCGATGCAATGCGACTCACACTCTTTCAACAAATCCGCAGGCTCAACACGGGCCCAAAACCGGCACGATCCATCATCCGCGTTTCGGCAATACCCAATCGGGGCGCGCAAAGTGGCAGGTATAGCCGTTTGGCAACCGCTGCAGGTAATCCTGATGCTCGGGTTCGGCCTCCCAGAAATCGCCCACCGGTTCGACTTCGGTCACCACCTTGCCGGGCCAAAGCCCGCTGGCATCGACATCGGCAATGGTGTTCAGCGCCTCGGCGCGTTGATCATCCGTCACGAAATAGATCGCTGAACGGTATGACATGCCGACATCATTGCCCTGCCGGTTCACTGTCGTCGGATCGTGGATTTGGAAAAACACCTCCAACAGCTTGCGATAGCTGGTCTTGGCCGGGTCAAACCAAATCTCGATCCCTTCGGCGTGGGTGCCGTGGTTGCGATAGGTGGCGTTTTCGACATCACCACCGGTATAGCCAACCCGCGTCTTTTCCACACCGGGGAGCTTGCGGATCAAATCCTGCATGCCCCAGAAACAACCACCGGCCAGAACCGCGCGTTCGCTCATGTCACATCCTCCACTTGGGCAAGGTATTGGCCATAGCCTTCACCTTCCATGTCCTCTTTGGCGATAAACCGAAGCGCGGCCGAATTGATGCAATAGCGCATCCCGCCCTGATCCATCGGCCCATCGGGAAAGACATGCCCCAGATGGCTATCGCCATGGCGCGAGCGAACTTCGGTGCGGATCATTCCGGCGCTGGTGTCGCGCAGCTCGACGATATTGTCCGGCTCAATCGGTTTGACAAAACTGGGCCAACCACAGCCGCTCTCGTATTTGGCGGCCGAGGCAAAAAGAGGCTCGCCCGATACAATATCCACATAAATACCGGTCTTTTTGTTGTCCAAATAGGCACCCGTGCCGGGACGTTCGGTGCCATTTTGCTGTGTGATGCGGAATTGTTCCGGCGTCAGTGTCTCAATCACCTCGGCCCGTTTCTCATATTTTGTCATGCGCGTCCTCCTACCCCCTAAATAAAGGGCGTCATGCCTCGGATGCAAACCCTTGCGTCACTTCGCTCACGAAGGCTTGAGAAAGACTCGCAAAATTCGCTCGGGTCACCTATGTAAACGGCGGGTGACAGCCCTATTTCTCCCAAGAACTAGGCTATTACCTGGGGCGTCGGGATGGCAGCCTGGCGCCCCTCTAGCTGCCTGCCGATACCGGTCGATCCAACTCGGCCACCGCCCAAACCGCCGCCTCGGCGACGGTGTCATCCTCATCCTCGCAGAGGCCCTGCGCCACAGCGCGCAATGTCGGGTCATTCGAATTGCCGATGGCGTATAACACGTTGCGCACAAACCGATCTCGTCCAATCCGCTTGATCGGTGACCCGGCGAAATACGCCCGGAACCCAGCATCATCTAGCACCGCCAACTCAGACAGCTTTGGGGCCAATAATTCGTCACGGGCATGGTATTTCATCTCCGAGGCCACCTGCGCAAACTTGTTCCACGGGCAAGCGGCCAGGCAATCGTCGCAGCCATAGATGTGATTGCCCAATCCCTTGCGCAGCCCCAGATCCACCGGTCCTTTGTGCTCGATCGTCAGGTAGGAAATACAGCGCCGCGCATCGACCTGATAAGGTGCCGGAAAGGCATCTGTCGGGCAAACATCCAAACAGGCGCGGCATTGACCACAGCGATCTACCCCCGCCTCATCCGGCTCAAACTCCAGAGTCGTAAAGATCGCCCCAAGGAAAAACCACGATCCCAACTTGCGACTGACCAGATTGCTGTGCTTGCCCTGCCAGCCCAACCCAGCAGCCATGCCAAGCGGCTTTTCCATCACCGGGGCGGTATCGACAAAGACCTTGATCTGCGCCTCTTGCCCCTGCTTTGCTGCCGCCTCGATCAACCAGCGCCCCAACCGCTTCAACCGCTTCTTGGCGACGTCATGATAATCCTTGTTCTGGGCATAAACGCTGATCGCCCCACGATCGCGCTGCTCCAAAACCGCGCGTGGATCGACATCGGGGCCATAGTTCTCTGCCAACATGATGACCGATTTCGCCTCGGGCCAAAGCGCATCTGGTGCCCCGCGCCAATGCACCCGCTCCGCCATCCAGCCCATCTGCCCATGCCGCCCATCGTCCAAATAGGCCTGCAACCGCTCCATAACCTGCGGCACTGCATCGGGGCGACAGACCCGGCAATCGGCAAATCCAACCGCCTCGGCCTCTGCAACCAACGCCGCCTTGAGATCATGCTCCATGGTTTCTTCTTTCCCCAAATATCCCGGGGAGAATTGGCCCGCATGCGCCAAGAGGGGCCGTGCCCCTCCCTAACGCCACATCAAAAATCAAGATCGGCATAATGCGCAGGCGGCGGGAAACCCGGCACCTGATCCTGCAAAATCGCCCGAAAGGCCGGGCGCGACTTGATCTTGGCATACCAATCCTTGACCACGTCGGAGCGGTTCCAATCCACATCCGAAATATAGTCAAGCGACGACAAATGCGCGGCGGCGGCAAAATCCGCCAAGGTCATGGAATCCCCCGCCAACCAACGGCGATGATCCAAAAGCCAGGACATATAATCGAGGTGATATTTGATCGCCTTGGCCCCGGCTTTGACATTGCCACTATCGGGGAACCCGGCCTTCATAATCTTCTTGTTCACCCGCTCATAGAGAAGCTTCGACGTCACCTCATTGTGAAACTTATCGTCAAACCAGCTCACAATCCGACGCACCTCGTAACGTGCATCCGCCGATTTCGGCATCAGGCTCGGCTCAGGGTATTTTTCCTCAACCCATTCGCAAATCGCCGCGCTCTCGGCCATGGTCTTGCCGTCGATCTTGAGAACCGGCACCTTGGCCGCCGGATTGCGGCGCAGAAAATCGGCATCCTGCTCCCAGTAGCGCTCTTCAACCAACTCGCATTCAATCTTCTTTTCCGCCAGCGACAAGCGTACCTTGCGGCAAAACGGAGAGAGCGGAACGTGATAGAGCTTGGCCATGTGCGACACTTATCCTGATACGGGAAACACTGCCCTAATATCCGCGAAACCGCATGGGTTTCAACTCCCCTGATAAGGGGAATCCAACTTCGGCATTTTGGCGCTTGACCTAAATCACACTTCAAGTTCTACAAATCATCGCGTTGATCATTACGCAAACGAGGCACCTATGGAAAAATCATTCTGGCAAGCGCGCTGGCAAGAAGGCCGAATTGGCTTTCACGAACCGGCGGCAAACCCCCTGCTCACCACTCATTTTAACAGCCTCAACCTGCGCCCCGGCGACACGGTATTTGTCCCGCTCTGCGGCAAAAGCCTCGATCTCGATTGGCTTTTGTCCCGCGACCTGCATGTCATTGGCATCGAACTTCATCAAGACGCGGTCAATGAGGTCTTTGATCGTCTCGACCTCATCCCCGAGAGACAAAACATCGGCGCGCTCACACGGGCATCTGCCAACAACATCACCCTCTTTTGCGGGGATATTTTTGACCTCACCGCCGACCTCCTCGGCCCTGTCAATGCCATCTATGACCGGGCCGCCATCGTTGCCCTGCCCCCGGAAACGCGGCCCCAATACGCGGCGCATATCACCGAAATCACCCAATCCGCGCCCCAGCTTCTGATAAGCTTTGACTACGACCAAACCCTATCGGGTGGCCCGCCCTTCTCTGTCCCTCAGCCAGAGCTGTTAAACCACTACGCCGCGACCTACACGTTGACCAAACTGGCACAACACACGCTGGATGGCCCGCTCGGCCAACGCACCCAAGGCCTCGAAGAAACCTGGCTCCTGACCCGAAAATAGGGCGATCTCCCAAAGGCCGGGCGCATCCAAATTCCGTGCACGGAATTTGCAAAATCCATGGATGGATTTTAGACGCGCCCGCCTTGCGCGGCTCTCTTTAACCTGCCCCGCGCACATGGCTTTCAAGCGAGGTCATAACCTCCATCGCCGCCATGTCCGCCTCCGCCGTGCTCATATCCATCACCGCAAAAAACGCAGCGCAAACAGGCGATTGCATTTCCTTGCGCGTGACCTCTTCGTAGTCCTGTGCACTGCGAAACTGTACGATATCCAAATAACTCCCATCCGGCTTGCGCACCAATTCTCGGCGTAAAACGCCCGGTTCCAAATCCACAAACTCCCGTTGAAACACCGCTGACGCCGCAAGCAAATCTGCTTCGGTTTTACCTTGGGCCAAGCGGATCGGGGCAAAAACTGTGACGTTTTCCATCTGTCATCTCCTATTTCTGTGACGATCATCAGATATTGCTAAATACGTCATTTTATGACCTATTTGTTTTATGCCCCGTAGCTCTGCCTTAACCCGATTGGAGCGGCTGGATCGTCTGACCGCCACCCTGAAACAGGATCGCCCGCACACCATTGCCGATCTGGCAAAGGAACACGGCGTCAGCACCCGAACGCTCACCCGTGATTTGCAAATTCTGCGCGACCAAGGTCTCCCGATTGAGGCCGATCGTGGCCGCGGTGGCGGTGTGCGCCTTGATCGTCACTGGGGCGTTGGGCGGCTCAACCTGTCTTACCCCGAAGCGGTGGATTTGCTCATTTCCCTTGCCGTGGCCGAACAAATGCAATCGCCGCTTTTTCTGGCCAAGCTCGGGTCGGTCCGCCGCCAGCTGATCGCCTCGTTTTCCCCTGACAAACGGGCGCGGGTGGCGCGGTTGAAATCCCGTATCCTGATCGGCACATCGGCCTCACCCCATGTGCAATCCACACAGGCAAGCGCCCCGCCCCGCGCCGTTCAGCGCCTGCATCAGGCCTTTCTCGATCAATCCGCGCTCACAATCCGCTATCAACGCGAAGACACAACACCCTCAACCCGCACAATCGAACCGCACTACCTGCTGCTCAACTACCCGATCTGGTACGTTCTCGCCTATGATCACCTGCGCCAATCGCCGCGCACCTTTCGATGCGACCGGATCATTTCGGCGACTGGAACCGAAGACCGTTTCAAATTGCTCCCTCAGGACCGCTTCAAAGACACGATCGAGGCGAACACCCTTATTTAGCCGCGCGGTTGGTTAAATGATTGCGCTGTCCAGACAGGACCGCAGACCAACCTGAATCTCTGATCCGGGGCCCCAATCGGAATTGCTCTCGTAAAGATACCGCAGCCCCGCCATCACTGCGCGCCGTTGGACCGTCGGACATTCACGAGCCGTCCGAACAATCTGCCCAAAGCTATCAAGGGTAAAGTCGCGCACATCGCCCCCGCGCACCGCATCCAAAACTACAATTGCCAAACAAGGGGCATATCCCACAGCCTTAGGCATATGCGCGGTCGATTCCACCGCCTCTGCCGGATACCAGGTCTTGTCCTCTGCCGGATAGGCCACATCGGCACTCGCCAACATCTTTTGCAAAGCGGCCTTATGCCTTCGCCAGTCATCGCACCAAACAACCCCGGTAACGGCATCAACTTCCTCCGCCGTCATCGCCTTCGCCACCGCAATCAGTTGCGCTTCAACCTCGGGCAAATCCCGCGACAAACGCGCCTCTGCAGTGGGCATCGGTTCAAACACCTGCCCGCCATACCGGGCAACCCAACCCAGCGCCTGCATGATGGCCGCGCGCACCATCACCGGGGCCGCGTGATAAAATTCTCGGTTTTCGTCCCAAAGCCAATCCAGCCCCTGCGCCTTGTCCGATCCTAAAACCGCACCGGCCAAAAGCTTTAGCGACGCCACAAGACAACCGTCGGGATCATCCTCCGCCGCAACCGCGTCACCCCACACATCGTCGTTGAACTCGGCATCCCATTGCCCAGACACACGAGATAGATCATCAAGATCCAATATCGCGCTCTGGCCCATGCTTTGAGCGGCGGCGTTTAAATCATACAAAACCTGAAACCGTCGAAATTCCAAACCAACCCCTTACCTTCACTCAAAACAATCGGCGCGCCCATCCCGTTTGATCGTCGCCGCACCGTCCTGAATAACCCGCGCGCGCTTGCTCACAAATGTCGAGGGGCGCGAGGCGCTGCGCTTTTTCGGGCTTGGCAAAACGGCCGCCAACAACGCCGCTTGACGCGCGCTCAACCGATCCGGGGCCACGCCAAAATAATGCTGCGCCGCCGCCTCAACCCCAAACACACCCTGATCAAATTCGGCCACATTCAGGTAAACTTCCAAAATCCGCCGCTTGCTCCACACCGCTTCCACCATCGGCGTCATCACCCCTTCCAGCGCCTTGCGCACATAGCTGCGCTCCTGCCAGAAATAGACGTTCTTCACCACCTGCTGGGAAATCGTGCTGCCCCCACGCTGCGCGCCTTCGGCAATCGCCGCCCGGATCGCATCCATGTCAAACCCCCAGTGGTTGCAAAAATTCGCGTCCTCCGCCGCAACAACCGACCGCAACATCACCGGCGCGACCTCATCCACATCAACCCAATGCTGATCAACATGGCCCAAACGCTTGCCCTCGGACCACATCGTATGGGTCGTTGGCGGGTTCAGCCCGGCGTAAATCACCACGGCCAACATCATAATGCCCATACCAACCACTCCTGCCCAAATCACCTTGCGCATCAACCACCGGATCGGCCGAAACCGCGTCGCCGGTTTCCCTTTACGCGCCTTGCCCGTCTTTTTGCCGCCTTTGGGGGATGTCTTCTTTGCTGCCATGATCACGTTCTATACCGCCCACACACCAGACTCAAAACCTGAAAAACACGGCACCCCACAGACGCGGGGTGCCCACTCCCGGACAGATAAAACCAGGGGCATCCGGGCAACGTTGTCAAACATGACTGGGTCACTCATCACCCACACTTTTGCAATACGTTAACCTTGCCCAGCAATCCTGCCAGAGGCGTGCCGGAT
Source organism: Pelagimonas sp. (assembly GCF_058892305.1). NCBI lineage: Bacteria > Pseudomonadati > Pseudomonadota > Alphaproteobacteria > Rhodobacterales > Roseobacteraceae > Pelagimonas > Pelagimonas sp. The sequence goes on along the minus strand of NZ_JBZXVN010000005.1, from coordinate 114,569 downwards.
TTGTGGCAAAATCAAGGTAATTTACCCGGCGTAACGCAAAACCCCGCCGAACAAAGTCAGCGGGGCTTGATTTCTAGCGCCAAATGGGACGGTGGGCGGGGCGCCTTTGCATCGCAAATAGCGCCGCACCCGTCTACAGCGTGTTCAGTTTGATCGGTTTCAAGCATTCACTCAGCAGCGCGAGACGGCGTTTGCAAAGCACAACGCGTTCGCTCTGCTAGGTGAATTCATTTGAACTGAACAGGCTCCAACTTACTCCGCAGGAACGGCCAATTGATCCTCAATCCCAAGCGGGTGCTTGATCTTGTCCAACATCTCCTTCGGGCAAACCTGCACGAAATTGGCCTTCTCCAGATCCCAGTTCTGCAAGATTTCCTCACCCTTGCGGCTCCGGGTCTCGGCCACATGGCGCTCGATCAATCCCAAAAGCTGGGCTTCCCACTCCGGCGTCACCACCGGACAGGTTACCAAACCTTCCATGTTCATCAGATCACCGGCCACACCTTCGGGGTCATAAAGATACGCCATGCCGCCGGTCATCCCCGCGCCAAAGTTCGCCCCGATCGAGCCAAGGATCACCGCAACACCACCGGTCATATATTCACAACCGTTGCTGCCACAGCCCTCAATCACCACGCTCGCACCCGAGTTCCGAACCGCAAAACGCTCACCGGCGCGGCCCGCTGCAAACAGGTAACCGTCTGTCGCACCGTACAAAACCGTGTTGCCGATGATGGTATTTTCCGACGCGGTCAGCGGCGACACCAGTGGTGGACGCACAACAACCGTGCCCCCCGAAAGGCCCTTGCCAACATAGTCGTTCGCATCACCCGACACTTCGATCTTCAGCCCCGGCGCCGCAAAGGCCCCAAGCGACTGACCCGCCGAGCCGGTCAGCTTGACGTGCAAATGATCGGGCTGCAACGCGTTGCGCATGCCGAACTTCTGAACAATGTGGCTCGATGTGCGCGTGCCCACGGTCCGATGGGTGTTCATCACCGCATAAGACAGCTGCATCTTCTCACCATCCTCAAGGAAGCGGGCCGCATCGCGCACGATCTCCGCATCCAGCGTATCAGGCACCTCGTTACGACCACGATCCCGGTCATACACAATGTCATCCGAGCCATCGACACGGATCAACAACGGATTCAAATCCAGATCATCCAGATGCTCGGACCCACGCGACACCTGAGACAACAGATCAGCACGGCCAATCACCTCGTCCAAGGTTTTCGCACCGATTGAGGCCAAAATCTCACGCACTTCTTGCGCGTAGAAGGTGATCAGGTTCACAACCTTATCCGCCGAACCGGTGAACTTGTCGCGCAGGTCTTGATCCTGCGTACAAACCCCAACCGGGCAGGTGTTGGACTGACACTGACGAACCATGATACAGCCCATCGCGATCAGCGCCGCGGTGCCGATGCCGTATTCCTCGGCCCCCAACATCGCCGCCATGACAATGTCACGCCCGGTGCGCAAACCGCCATCGGTCCGCAATGTCACCCGGTCGCGCAGCTTGTTCATTGCCAGAACCTGATGCGCTTCGGTCAGACCCATTTCCCATGGCAAACCGGCGTGTTTGATCGAGGTCGCAGGCGAGGCACCTGTGCCGCCATTGTGACCCGAAATCAGGATCACATCGGCCTCGGCCTTGGCCACACCGGCGGCAATTGTGCCAACGCCCGAAGACGCCACCAATTTCACCGTCACCTTACAGCGCGGGTTGATCTGCTTAAGGTCATAGATCAGCTGCGCAAGGTCTTCGATCGAATAGATGTCGTGATGCGGAGGAGGCGAAATCAGGGTCACGCCCTTGGTCGAATGACGCAGGCGGGCAATCAGGTCGGTGACCTTCATCCCTGGAAGCTGACCACCCTCACCGGGTTTCGCACCCTGAGCAACCTTGATTTCAAGCTCTTCACAGTGGTTCAGATATTCGGCTGTGACACCAAACCGGCCCGAGGCCACCTGCTTGATCTTCGCACTTGGGTTGTCGCCATTTGGCTCCGGTACAAAATGCGCCGGATCTTCGCCGCCCTCGCCAGAGTCGGATTTCGCACCGATCCGGTTCATCGCCACGTTAAGCGTTTTATGCGCCTCAGGCGACAGCGCGCCAAGGGACATGCCCGGCGTTACGAAACGCTTGCGGATTGATGTGATGCTTTCAACTTCTTCAATGTTGATCGCCTCGCCAAGCGGCTTGATCGCCAACAGATCGCGAAGATGGATCGGCGGGTTGGCCTGCATCGCCTTGGAATAGGTCTTCCACATCTCATAGCTGGCACGGTCACAGGCCGATTGCAGCAAATGCATGGTCTGTGCGCCCCAAGCATGGGTTTCACCGGATTTACGCGCTTTGTAAAAGCCACCAATCGGCAAGACATCCTGACCATTGGCATAGGCCAAGGCGTGGATTTCTTCGGCTTTTTTCTGCAAACCGCCAAGGCCAATACCGGAAATACGGCTGATCATGCCGGGGAAGAATTCCGCACACATCGCCCGCGACAGGCCCACGGCCTCAAAGTTCAAACCACCCCGATAGGACGATATCACCGAGATGCCCATTTTGGACATGATCTTGAGAAGGCCTTGATCCACCGCTTCGCGATATTTCGCAACGGCTTCGGTCAATGTCAGATCAAGCAACCCGCGATTGATACGGTCGGCAAGGCTGTCCTCAGCCAGATAGGCGTTGACCACGGTCGCACCCGAGCCGATCAAAACCGCAAAGTAATGCGGGTCGATACATTCGGCGCTGCGCACGTTGAGGCTACAGAAGGTCCGAAGGCCCTTGCGGGTCAGATGGCTATGCACCGCGCTTGTCGCCAAGATCATCGGCATCGCCACTTTGTCCGCACCGACGTTTTCGTCGGTCAGGATGATGTGGCCGGAACCCGAGCGCACAGCGTCTTCGGCTTCGGAACGGATACGATCCAAGCCTTCGCGAAGCGCACCGGCACCCGCTTCAAAGGTACAGTCAATGGTCACACAGGGTGAGTTGAACTGCTTTTGCAGTTCATCAAACTGAGCGTTGCCAACAAACGGCGTGTCCAGAACCAAAATCTCGGTCTGCGCGCTGCTTTCATCCAGAACGTTCTTAAGGTTCCCGAACCGCGTCTTAAGCGACATGACGCGATATTCGCGCAATGAATCGATCGGCGGGTTGGTCACCTGGCTAAAGTTCTGACGGAAGTAATGCGACAGCGGGCGGTATTTCTTCGACAGAACCGCGCTCGGGGTGTCATCCCCCATCGAGGCCAGCGTTTCTTTGCCATCCTCGGCCATAGGTGCAAGGATTTGCTCAAGCTCTTCAACACTATAGCCGGCGGCGATCTGACGGGTGCGCAATTGCGCGCCCTCAAACATCGCCTTCTCGGTCAACGCACCCAATGGCCCGTCAAGCTCGGTGATCTTCTGCACCCACTCGCCAAACGGCAGCGCCGAGGACAGGCGGTCCTTGATCTCTGTGTCGCGGTAGAGCTTGCCATCTTTCATATCGACCGCAATCATCTGACCCGGCCCAAGCGCGCCTTTTTCGCGAACAGTGCCCTCATCGGTCGGCACCATCCCGGTTTCCGACCCGGCAATTAACATCCCGTCACCGGTCACAACATAACGCATCGGGCGCAGACCATTCCGGTCAAGACCACCACAGACCCAACGGCCATCGGTCATCGCCAGGGCGGCCGGGCCATCCCATGGCTCCATCACACCGTTGCAATAGCTGTACATATCGCGCCACGCCTGCGGCAATTCCACCGCCTGCTTGGACCAGCTTTCCGGCACCAACATGGTTTTCGCCATCGGGGCCGAACGACCCGCACGCACCAGCACCTCAAACACCCCATCCAAAGCCGCCGAATCCGACGCGCCGTTGGAAATGATCGGCTTGATGTCTTCTGCGAAATCACCAAACGACGCCGACGCCATGCGGATCTCGTGCGATTTCATCCAGTTGACGTTGCCCTTAAGCGTGTTGATCTCGCCGTTATGGGCCAACATGCGGAACGGCTGTGCCAACCACCACTGTGGGAAGGTGTTGGTCGAATACCGCTGGTGATAAATCGCGAAAGACGATTCAAACCGCTCGTCCTGCAGGTCGGGATAGAACTCCGCCACCTGCTCGGCCAACATCATGCCCTTGTAAATGATCGACCGGCACGACAGCGACGCAATATAAAGCTCACCCACGGCCGCCGCCGCAGCCGCCTTTTCAATCCGGCGACGGATCACATAAAGCTCACGCTCAAACTGCTCTTCGTCCACACCCTTAGAGTTCGAGATCAAAATCTGCTCGATCTCAGGGCGGGTCGCATTGGCTTTCTCACCCAAGCACGCCACATGCACCGGCACGTGACGCCAGCCATAAATGTAGTACCCCATGCGCAGAACTTCGGTTTCCACGATGGTCCGGCATGTCTCTTGCGCGCCAAAATCGGTACGTGGCAGGAACACCTGCCCCACCGCAATCAGCTCATCTTTGCGCGGGCGGTGCCCTGTGCGCTCGACCTGATCGTAAAAGAAATTCACCGGAATCTGCACGTGAATGCCCGCGCCGTCACCGGTCTTGCCGTCGGCATCAACCGCGCCGCGGTGCCAAATCGCTTTCAGCGCGGTGATACCGGCCTCAACCACCTTGCGGCTCGGCTTGCCATCAATCGACACCGCCAAACCAACACCACAAGACGAATGCTCTTCGCTTTCGTCATAAAGGCCGTTTTCGGCCATCCATGCGCGCTTGGCTTTCTCGGCTGCGACCCAATTTTCATCATATTTGGTCATTCTGGCTCTCCTTCTTCGGCGTCAGTGGGCGCAAACAGTGCTAGCACTTCCGCCTCGGTCAGTTGCTTACGCCCCTCAGGGAAATCATAAGCACGGGTTTTTCGATCAGTGTAATACTCAGTTCCCAGCGTCAGATCGCTGGTGTCATCCAAAAGGCCAACGCAAATGCTGCGCCCGCCTACATAAGGCCCGTCCGTCACTTCATACCAAAGCGAACTGCCGCATGTGTTGCAAAACGCCCGCTTGGCCCAGTCAGACGTCACCGCTTCGGTCACGCTATCCCCGCCGGTGATGTTCAAGTCATCTTTGGCCACATGCAGGCCCATAAAGCGCCCACCGGCCCAGCGTTTGCACATGTCGCAATAGCAGATATTGAACGTGCTCGGCACATTCTTCGCCGTCAATTTGACAGCACCACAGAGGCATTGTCCGGTTTTCTCAGACATAACAGACCTCCGCATCGTACCGCCCGGCCTTCAGGCCGGGCCGCGCCCGACCGTCCCGTCGCACCCAAAGGTGCGCCAAAGTCGTCAGCACACTTTTCGCGTGACGGGAGGGCGCATTCTCGACGCTGGATAGCCAATCAAAGTTAGGCACGACCGAGATGCTTCTCGACGAAACACCGTCACAAGCGCCCACCCAGGCTCGGGCGCGTCCCTCAGTGATCATCCTCACGCCCCCTCATCCAAAACACCAAACTTCGCGACACAATCCGCCCGCGTCAAAACCGTCCGCCCCTCGCCCGCATAGGCAAAGCTGTCGGGCTTGTGGTCGATGTAAATCTCGTTGCTCATCTCAAACCCATTCGGGTCATCAAATACGCCAATCGGAAACTCAAGGTTGCCCGACCATTCACCTTGCATCGTCACGCGGAAAAACATCCCCGATCCGCATTGGTCACAAAATCCACGTTCGGCCCAATGGCTCGACGTGATCCGCTTCAAATGCGTTTCATCATCCCAGCTGACATTGCCCTCGGGCACCGTCACACCAAGCAAGGCCGATCCGGTCCAGCGGCGACACATCTCACAATGACAGGCCCCGAATTTGGTCGGCACATCACGCGCTGTGAAACGAACCGCTCCGCACATGCATCCTCCCATCTTCTCTGTCATTGCTTTACCCTTTCGCAAGGTTTGGCGGTGTTTGGGTCAACCCCTCTGCCGCTTAAGCTGTGTTAATCTTGAATCGCACCCCATCGGGGGCCGAGGCTTGGTTTGGGGGCAATCTCCCCCAAACGCGGGGTGTTTTGCACAGATTGCCAAAATCACCCCTCATGGGGGCCGGATTTTGGGCGGGGCAATCTCCCCCATCGACGATGGGTTTTGGACTGATTGCCCGTCCCTAGATCACTCAGCGGCGACAGCGGCCTTGGCGTTAAGGTCGGTTAACACCGCCTCGACACAGTCGCGCCCGTCGCGGATCGCCCAGACAACAAGGCTCGCGCCACGCACGATATCGCCAATGGCATAGACGCCCGGCATTGCCGTGCGGCCTGTGGTGAACTCGGCCTTGATGGTGCCCCAACGGGTCACTTCCAGCTCGGGCTGATCCCAAAGTGTTGGCAGGTCCTCGGGGGAGAAGCCAAGCGCCTTGATCACAAGGTCAGCAGGCTCATCATACTCAGAACCGTCAATGACTTCAGGGCTTTGGCGGCCCGACGCATCCGGGGCCCCAAGGCGCATTTTCTCAACGATCACCGCTTCGACGGCGTCCCCTTTGAAACCTTTGGGCGCGGTCAGCCATTCGAACTGAACGCCTTCTTCTTCGGCGTTTTGGGTTTCGCGCTGCGATCCCGGCATGTTGGCGCGGTCACGACGATAGAGACATTTGACGCTTGTCGCGCCCTGACGAATGGCTGTGCGCACACAGTCCATCGCCGTATCACCCCCGCCAATGACAACAACCTTTTTGCCCTCAGCATTCAGCTCGCCGCTCTCAAATTCCGCAACCGTATCACCGAAATTTGCTGCACGATTAGAAGCAGTTAGATAGTCGATCGCCTTGACGATACCCGTGGCACCGGCACCCGGCCCACCAAGGTCACGGCTCTTGTAAACGCCAGTGGCGACGATGATCGCATCATGCTTTTCACGCAGTTCCGCAAAGGACACGTCCTTGCCGATTTCGCAGTTCATCACAAACTCAACACCGCTGTCTTCCAGCTGTTTGTTGCGACGCATGACAATGTCTTTTTCCAGCTTAAAGCCGGGGATACCATAAGTCAGGAGGCCGCCTGCGCGGTCATAGCGGTCATAAACCGTGACCTGCACACCGGCGCGGCGCAGCATATCCGCCGCCGCAAGGCCACCGGGGCCTGCGCCGATGATGCCAACGCTTTCGCTGCGCTCATGGGCGGGTGTCACAGGCTTGACCCAGCCTTTTTCCCAAGCGGTATCAGTGATGTACTTCTCAACCGAGCCGATGGTCACAGTGCCGTGGCCGGACTGTTCGATGACGCAGTTGCCTTCGCACAAGCGGTCCTGCGGGCAGATACGGCCACAGATTTCCGGGAAGGTGTTGGTGGCTTGGCTGGTCTGATAGGCCTCTTCCAAACGGCCGGTCGCGGTTAGGCGCAGCCAGTCAGGAATGTTGTTGTGCAACGGGCAGTGGCTCTGGCAATAGGGCACACCACATTGGCTACAGCGGCTCGCCTGCTCCTCAGCTTTCGCCGCGGCGAACTCCGCATAGATCTCATCGAAATCCTGGTTGCGCAGATCAGCATCCCGCTTCTCCGGCATATCACGATCTACATTTACAAACTTGAGCATCGGCTGCTTGGCCATCGGCATTGCCTCTTTCTCGAAAGAACTTGGGTCGGGACTGCATATACAAGCCTGAAAGTGAATAAAAGTCAGGAATGCTGACCTTTATTCACTTTGTCACACGGACATCACAGTCCAAACATAGGTTCAAGTCCAAATTAAAGGTCCACTTCGGTATCAACTTACAGCTTTTCAAAAGAATACAATAGGTTATACACAACATGAACTGCTACTTTGGGCAAAACCAATGACCTACACCTATTTGCTAATTCTCGCTTTGATCCAAGGTATTACCGAATTTTTACCGGTCTCCTCCTCTGGGCACCTGATTCTTCTTCCGAATCTCACTGGCGCTCAGGACCAAGGACAAGTCATCGATGTTGCCGTCCACGTTGGCACATTATTCGCTGTCATCCTCTATTTTTGGGCCGATGTTAAACAAGTCTCGCTTGGCCTACCCCGGCTCCTGACCGGCAAAACTGACACTCCGGGGGCGCGTCTCGCCTTCCTTTTGATTATGGCAACCCTTCCCGTCATTCTCGCTGGGTTGGTCCTGAAACTCACTGGTCTCAGCGATATGATGCGCTCAACCGCCGTTATCGGTTGGACCATGCTGGGATTCGGTCTTGTTCTTTTTTGGGCAGACCGCACCGGACCCGAAATCAAGACCGAGACTGATTGGACCCTCAAAGACGCGATGATCATGGGCCTATGGCAGGCTGTCGCACTTATTCCCGGCACGTCCCGCTCAGGCATCACAATTACCGGCGCGCGCAAACTTGGCTACACACGCCACGACGCCGCCAAACTATCGATGTTGATGTCGATACCGACAATCATCGCCTCGGGCACACTTCTGGGATTAGAAGTCGCCAGCACCGCTGATGCCCAAGCCGCCCGTGACGGGGCCATTGCCGCCGCGATGGCCTTTGTTTCGGCGCTCGCGGCTCTGACCTTGATGATGCGCCTCCTAAAGACGGTCAGCTTCACGCCCTACGTCATTTACCGTGTTATCCTTGGCGTGATCCTTTTGATCATCGCCTACTCCTAACTCGGCCTCTTCTTTCAAAAAATATCCCTAGGGAAGTCCGCTTGCGGGCGGGGGTAGCGCCCCCATTAGACCCGGTGATAGGGACTTCCAGCCAGAATACTGGCTGCGCGATAAAGCTGTTCTGACAACATCACGCGCACAAGCATATGCGGCCAAACCATTTTGCCAAAGCTTAGCAACCGGTCGGCATCTGCCCGCAACGAGGGGTCAATTCCATCGGCGCCCCCGATGATAAAGGCCAAATCCTGCGCCCCGTTATCGCGCCAACACTCCATGCGCCCGGCAAAATCGGGTGAGGTCATAACCTCGCCCCGTTCATCCAACGCACAGATCACCGCACCCTTGGGAACGGCACGTCGCAACAAAACGGCTTCGGCGGCCATCCCGCCGCCTTTTTTGTCTTCGACCTCATGTACAGAAACCGGACCAAGGCCATGGGCCCGCCCGGTTTTGTCAAAGCGTTTCAGATAATCGTCGATCAAATCGCGTTCGGGGCCGGACCGAAGCCGCCCCACCACGCAAAGATGAACGCGCATTTACTGCGCTGTTGGGGCCACACCCTTGGACAAGGGCACCCACATTTTTTCGAGCTGATAGAACTCGCGCACTTCGGGACGGAATACATGAACCACAACGTCACCCGCATCAATCAGAACCCAATCGCCGGTGTCTTTGCCTTCGATCTTGGACAGAACACCAAGACGATGCTTGAGCTCTTCGACCAGCTTGTCGGAAATCGCAGCCACCTGGCGCGAGGATCGACCGGAACAGATCACCATGCTATCGCACACAGAAGATTTGCCGCGCAGGTTCACCTGCACAACGTCTTCGGCTTTGTTCTCGTCGAGAATTTCAAGAGTTGCGGCAAGGATATCTTCACTTGTCGCGTTAACCTGGGGTGCGCCGCTCATGGGGTTCCCCTGCTCAGCGGTATCACCCGCATTTGCCAAAGATGACAGGACATTGTCCTCCTATTCGTTGCGCGCCGTCACAGCCCCGGCGCAGGGCACTGACCTCAAGATAACACCGCAAAGGTAAAATCTCAATGAGGGGCCGCAAACATGCTTTAAAACAGGCAAGGACCGACCGGTTGCCCGGCTGATTTCAACTCTTGCAGGTAGAGTTCGGCCGGAATTGGATGCAACAAGGGCAAAATGCCAAAGGACCCAACCGAGATGTCAATCGAGACCGGCTCTTGTAAATCAGGCCCATCGTCTCGCAAACAAACACCAACGTCGACACCCAAACTACCTTTGGTGTCATCGGGGCTTTGTTCTTCCCATGCGCGGGCTTCGGTCTGCAATTCGCGCATACGCGCGACATCTTCGTCCGTTAACGAAAGCGAATAGCGGCCATTTTCTGCGACTTGATCCAATAGGTATTTCTCAACCAGAGAATCGCTGCCATTGCTGGCCTCGATCTTCAATCGCGCACTCTCGGGAACAAGTTCCAACCCTTTGGGCAGGTGGGCAATGATCTCAAACTCCGCCGGATCGGCTTCGATCGGGTCAAGTTGATTGAGCTTATTCACGGTTGCCACATCAATTGCGGTACAACCGGCCAAAGCCAACGCCAAAACCCAAATGCGACCCATAAAAATCCCCTTATGGAATAATTGTTACCGTCTTACGTCAAACAAACATCGTTTTACAACGCGATGCGCCATGATATTTTTGTCCGTCACACCCAAAACTTGGGGCTGGTTGGTGAAATTCTTTGGACCCCTGCGAGGTTGGTTGGGCGCGAGGCGGTCCCCCGCGCCACCATCTCTAGGCACCGTAGGGCACCCAAACGGTTTTGACTTCGGTCGCCGCATCAAGGAAGTCACGGCCAGCGCCCTCAGCCCCCATCCACTCACGCGCCAACCCGTTGTTGACCCACGTCCGTTTCAGGTTACCCGCGCCGCCGGATTCGATTGCCGCCGACACATCCGCCCCCGAGAAGGACCAGACCGCTTCGACATCCATATGGGTGGCAAGCGCCGGGGCAAGTTCGGCGTGATTGCCGGTCAGGATGTTTACGACACCGCCCGGAACATCAGATGTTTCAAGCACTTGGTAGAAATCAGTCGCGACCAAAGGGAAAGGTTCAGACGCGACAAGCACCACTCGGTTGCCCATGGCAATCGCCGGGGCCATGACCGACACCAGACCAAGCAAGGGTACGTCATCCGGGCAAAGCGCCCCGATCACACCACAGGCTTCGCGCATGGCCAAGGCCACACCACGCATCGGCACTTGGCGCACTTGACCATCGAATTTGTCGGCCCAAGCCGCATAGGTGAACAGCCGATCAACCGAGGCATCAACCTCGGCCGCGCCGGTTTTGCCACCGGTCAGGCGGTTGATCTGGCTGGCGAATTCCTCTTTGCGAGTCGCAAGGTTTTCAGCCAGGAAATACAAGACCTGCGCACGGTTATGCGCGGTGGCTCCGCTCCACCCCTTGGCGGCACGGGCCGCTTCGACAGCGTTGCGGACATCTTTGCGGTTGGCAATCGGGGCCTGCCCGATCAGCTTGCCCGCCTTGTCAAACACGTTGCGGGCATAGCCACCATCGGGGCGCGCTTGCTTGCCACCAACATAAAGCTTGGCAGTACGGTCCACCGGTTGCGGTTCCGCCGTATCCCCTTTGAAGGGCTCAACACGTTTTAATGCCTTGGCTTTGCTCTTGGGCTTGGTATAGGCGCTGAGGCCTTCCCAACCACCTTCGCGACCAAAGCCGCTTTCGCGCACACCGCCAAATCCGGCGGCGGCGTCCATCATATTGGTACCGTTGATCCACACGATCCCGGCAACCAGCTGCGGGGCCATATCCAGCGCGACGTTGATATTTTCCGACCAAACCGACGCCGCAAGCCCATAGCGGGTGTTATTGGCCAGCATGACGGCTTCGGACGGGGTGCGGAAGGTGGTCGAGACCAGAACCGGACCAAAGATTTCATCCTGCATCAATGCCGAAGCCGACGCGAGATTGGAGACCAAGGTTGGCGGATAGTAACAGCCCTCGGGCAAATCGCAGGCGGGTTGATAGACATCGCCTTCGCCACCATGGGCATCGACCAGAGCCGCAATGCGTTCACGCTGAACCGGGTCGACGATGGCGCCAACGTCGATGCATTTATCCAGCGGATTGCCAATGCGTAGCTTGTCCATACGGGCGCGCAATTTTGCGTGGAATTTCTCGGAAATGCCTTCTTGGACCAAGAGACGAGATCCGGCACAGCATACCTGTCCTTGATTGAACCAAATCGCGTCCACCAACCCTTCAACGGCGGAATCAATATCGGCGTCTTCAAAGACGATGTAGGGGGATTTTCCGCCCAGTTCCAAAGTCAGCGCCTTGCCGGTTCCGGCGGTCGCTTCGCGGATGCGGCGGCCCACGGCGGTCGATCCGGTAAAGGCGATTTTGTTGACGTCGGATTTGACGATCATCTCACCAACCTCACCGTCACCAGTGACGATATTGACCACCCCCTTGGGCAGACCCGCCTGACGGCAAATATCTGCGAAGCACAGCGCGGTAAGCGACGTCCATTCCGCCGGTTTCAGCACCACGGTGTTGCCCATGGCCAGTGCCGGAGCGATCTTCCATGACAGCATCAAGAGAGGGAAATTCCACGGGATAATCTGACCACACACACCAAGCGCCTCGGCATCGGGTAGTTCGCTGTCCATCAGCTGGGCCATGCCCGCGTGATAATAGAAATGCCGCTGCGCTTGCGGCACGTCGATGTCACGCGCCTCGCGGATCGGCTTGCCGTTATCAAGGCTTTCGAGAACCGCAAAAAGGCGCGAATGCTTTTGCAGCAACCGCGCCAAGGCATAAAGGTATCGCGCACGACCAGCCCCGCCTAGCTTTGCCCATGCCGGTTGCGCCTTGCGCGCGGCGGTGACGGCACTATCGACGTCGGATTGGGTGGCTTGGGTCAATGTCGCCAACACTTCGCCGGTGGCGGGGTTGCGGCTATCGAACCCGTCGCCGGAGGCGGTAAAGCTGCCGTCGATGAAATGGCCGAACTTGCTGCCTTGATCAACGATCCAAGCCAATGCGTCGCCTGCGGATTCAGGGGCTGGGCCGTAGTCCATGGTTTCGAAGATGTCCTTGATGGTCATTTTGGAGGTCTCCCGCATGCGAAGATGCGTTGTGAAAGCGTGATTGGGCCACAAAGGGCCGCGCCCGACCGCGTGGTGCGATTCAAGGGCAGGCCAGCCGACTGTGGAACATTCAAAGTGTCAGTAACAAACTGACGGATAGGGAAAACGCCGCCCCGTGTGGGGGCGGTCCGGCGCTGCCCAGCACAGGGCCGGGCGAGAGATCGCCGCACATACATCACCTATCCGGCCGCATGACGCCAAGAGGCCGAATAGGCCCCGGTGACGTGGTGTTCGAGCTGGCGTTCGATATCACCCAAAAGCGATGAGGCCCCAAAGCGGAACAGATCGGGACGCAGCCAGCGATCCCCAAGTTCCTCTTTGACCAAAGCCAGATAGTTGATCGAATCCTTGGCCTTGGAAATCCCGCCAGCTGGTTTGTAGCCAACGCGGAAACCGGTTTCTTCGTAATATTCACGAATGGCGCGCATCATCACCAAGCTGACCGGCAGGGTCGCATTGACGCTTTCCTTGCCCGTCGAGGTTTTGATGAAATCCGCACCAGCCATCATGCAGACAAGCGAGGCGCGCGCAACGTTTTGCAGAGTTTCAAGTTCACCGGTCGCAAGGATCGCTTTGACATGGGCATCGCCACAGGCGGCACGCATGGTTTTCATTTCGTCATAAAGCCCCTGCCAATCGCCGTTCAAAACCAAACGGCGGGAAATCACAATGTCGATCTCTTCGGCACCGGCTTTGACGCTTTCTTCGATCTCGGCAATGCGCAGGTGAAACGGCGATAGACCCGCCGGAAACCCGGTCGACACCACAGCAACCGGAATGCCGGTTCCGTCCAAGGCTTTGAGCGCATGGGGGATCATGTCGTGATAGACACAAACCGCACCGGTGGTCAGCCCTTCAAGACCCAGTGCCTCAAGAAGATCGGCGCGCACCGGCTGTTTCGCCTTGGCGCACAGACGCAGCACCCGACCGGCGGTATCATCCCCGGCCAAAGTGGTCAGGTCGATACAGGAAATCGCCCGCGCCAACCACGCGGCCTGATAGTCCTTTTTGACCGACCGCCGTCCGGGCAGTGTTTTGGCCCGGCGTTCAATGGCCGAGCGATTGGCGCGCGCATGCATGACGCGGTCCATGTCCAGATCCATCCCCGGATTGCGAGGTTCGATCGTCTGAGGAAGCTGATGTGTGTCCAAACTGGCCCCGGCTTGCGTTGTTAACTGCGCCATAATGTCCTCCGAAAGAGCGAAAGGCAAACCGCACCCTAGCCCCCACTCGGGCTAGGTTTCAAGCTATTCTGACCAAATAGTCAGATTTTGAAACGTTCGGTCATGTGCATTTTTTGTGCAGTATCCGGTTTTCAGCCCACTCCTTATTGCGAATAAGTCGCAAGAGCATTGACTTTCTGCGAATGATTATCATATTCAGTGTTCGAAAGGGAGACTTTTATGCTTTCTCGCAGAGCGATTCTGGCTGGACTGGCCGCAACCCCGTTGATTGGAACAGGCACCTTTGCCGCTGGGCCGTTGAGCGTGGTTGCCACAACCGGAATGATTGCCGATGCCGCCCGCGCCATTGGTGGTGATCTGGTAACAGTTCAGGCCTTGATGGGCCCCGGCGTTGACCCGCATGGCTATCGCCAAACCCGCTCTGACATTGTCGCGATGACCCGCGCCGATTTGTTGCTCTGGAACGGTCTCTATCTAGAAGCGCAGCTTGAGCATTTCATCGAAACACTCTCCAAGCGTGTGCCTGTCGCCGCCGTGGCAGAAGCGACCCCTAAGGATCAGTTGCTTCACCACGCCGACTATGAAAATCGCCCCGATCCGCATGTCTGGATGGCCCCGCAGCTTTGGCGCCATACGGTTGCGGCCATACGCGACGCGATGATGGCTCAGCGCCCCGAAAACGCCGCCGTGTTTGCCGCCAATGCCGACATCTATCTGGCCGAGGTTGACCGCGTTGGCACCTATGCCAGCAAGATGACAGAGCAAGTGCCGGATCAGGCCCGTGTGTTGGTGACGGCGCATGATGCCTTTGGCTATTTCGGCCGCCAGTTTGGCTTTGAGGTTATGGGTATCCAAGGCATTTCCACCGGTTCCGAAGCCGGGTTGCAGCGCATTCGCACGCTTGTTGACGAGATCGTCACCCGCAAAATCGGTGCTGTTTTTGTCGAAAGCTCGGTGTCCGATCGCAACATTCGTGCCTTAATCGAAGGGGCCGCCGCCCAAGGTCACGACGTCAAAATTGGTGGCGAGCTGTTCTCGGACGCGATGGGCGAACCGGGGAGCTATGAGGGCACCTATGTCGGCATGATCGACCACAACGTTTCTGTCATTGCTGGTGCTTTGGGGGCCGATGTGCCGACCGGCGGCATGGATGGCAAGCTGAGCCATGGGGTATAAAAGATGACCGCGATTGAACTCGCCGCCGAAAATGGCCAGACCATTGCCGAAAACCTCGACAACAGCCCCTTGGCATTGCGCGGGGTCACGGTGTCCTATGGCAATGAGCCCGTGGTATTCTCCGTCGATATGACGATCCAAACCGGCACAATGACCGCGATTATCGGCCCGAATGGTGCTGGGAAATCAACGCTGTTGAAAGCCGCGCTTGGCATTGTCAAACCACTCGCGGGCCGCGTGACGACATGGGGCAAACCGCTCGATGCCCAGCGCCAGCGCATTGCCTATGTGCCACAGCGTGCCAGCATTGATTGGGATTTCCCAACACAGGTGCGTGACGTGGTCATGATGGGGCTGTTTCGCGAACTTGGCTTGTTGCGCCGGGTGCGCGCCAAGCATCATGACAAAGTGATGGAGTGCCTGACGCGGGTCGGGATGCAAGATTTTGCCGACCGTCAGATTGGTCAATTGTCTGGCGGCCAACAGCAACGGGTTTTCTTGGCCCGCGCTTTGGCCCAAGAGGCCGATCTTTACCTGCTCGACGAACCCTTTGCCGGGGTTGATGCTGCCACCGAAGCCGCCATTATCGCCGTTCTGAAAGAGCTGCGTGATGAGGGTAAGACCGTTGTCGCCGTGCATCACGATCTATCGACCGTCGAAGATTATTTTGACCGCGTGTTCCTGATCAATCGCCGTCGCATGGGCGAAGGGTCGGTCGCCGATGCCTTTACCCAAGACGCTCTGCACACCACCTATGGCGGCCGTTTGGGCGACGGGTTGATTGCCCGCGCAGGATAAAACCGAATGCTTGAGGCTCTGACACTTCAGCTCGGCTATAACGCCGTATTGGTGACGCTTGGCTCCACGGCATTGGGCGTGGCGGCGGGTGCGGTTGGGGCGTTTCTATATCTGCGCAAACGCGCCCTTGTGTCCGATGCGATTAGTCACGCGACCCTTCCCGGCCTGGCTCTGGCCTTTTTGGTCATGGTTGCGCTTGGCGGCGAAGGGCGGTTTTTGCCCGGTCTGATGCTTGGTTCGGCCCTGTCGGCCTGGGCTGGCCTCTATGTGGTAAGCTGGATCACCCGCAAAACCCGCCTCCCCGAAGACGCGGCCATTGGTGCTGTCTTGTCAGTCTTTTTCGGGTTCGGGATCGTGTTGCTCACTGTGATCCAAACCATGCAATCGGGTCGCCAAGCCGGGTTAGAAGGGTTCTTGCTCGGCTCGACCGCCGGCATGTTACGTGCCGACGCCCTGGTGATCGCCACAGGCGGGGCGCTGGTTTTGCTGGCCACGATGTTGCTACGCCGCCCGATGTTGATGACCGCCTTTGACGAGAGGTATGCGCAAGTTCAAGGGCTTAATACGGCGCGCATCGACATGGCCCTGATGGTGCTGGTTTTGGCCGTCACGGTTGTGGGCCTCAAAATCGTCGGCCTCATCCTGATTGTCGCGATGCTAATCATTCCCGCCGTTGCCGCCCGGTTTTGGACCGAAAACGCAAGCCGCGTTGCGCAACTTGCCGCGCTGTTTGGCGGGGTATCGGGCTATGTCGGCGCGGCCCTGTCTGCGACAGCCCCTGACCTCCCCACCGGTCCGATCATCGTCTTGGTCGCCTTTGCGCTCTTTGCTTTGTCGTTACTTTTCGCCCCGTCGCGCGGTGTCCTCGCGTCTGCTCTGCGTCACCGCCGCCTCCAACACGAAGTCCACCTGCGTCAGGGGCTTTTGGCCCTCGCCCACGGGCAGCCGGTATATGAAACCATGACCCAGCGTATGCTACGTGGCCGGGGTTTAATGCGCGCCGATGGCGTCCCAACCGACGAAGGCCGCAATGCCGCCGCCCAAGCGCTTTTGGATGAAACCCGCTGGCAGGAACTGCGCCGCATCGAAGAACTCGCCAGCCTCGCCATTCGTGATGACGGCCTGACCCGGATCGACGAGGTGCTAACCTCCGATCAGGTCAAATTGATCGACACCCGCCTCAGCCCCCAAGGAGCCGTGTGATGGGATATGAATTTGTCGCCCTGTCGTTGCCACCGATGGTGATTGGCATGTTGGCTGCGATGGCCTGCGCCCTGCCCGGTAACTTCCTGCTCTTGCGCCGCCAATCGCTTATTGGCGATGCCATTTCGCATGTCGTTCTTCCCGGCATTGTTGTGGCCTTTCTCATCACCGGGGCCATCACGACGCTACCGATGATGTTTGGCGCGGCGGGCGCGGCGCTTGTTGCCGTGGTCCTGATCGAGGCCATCCGCCGTCTTGGCAAAGTCGAACCCGGGGCCGCCATGGGCGTGGTCTTTACCGCGATGTTCGCCGCCGGTGTGTTGCTGTTGGAGCAATCCGATACATCCGGCGTGCACCTTGATGTCGAACACGCCCTTTACGGCAATCTCGAAAGCTTGATCTGGCTTGACGCGGTCGGCTGGTCCTCCGTCACGGATCCAACCGCTTTGGCGGGTTTGCCGCCGGAACTGTTCCGCATGGGCTTTGCCCTGCTGATTGTCGGCGCGCTGACTTGGCTGTTCTGGCGCCCGCTAAAACTCTCAACCTTCGACGAAGGTTTCGCCCGCTCTCTTGGCCTGCCAACCACTCTGATCAGCCTCGGCGTCGTGGTGATGGCCGCATTGGCTGCGGTGGCGGCTTTTGACGCCGTCGGGTCCATCATTGTGATTGCGATGTTCATCTGCCCCCCGGCGGCCGCGCGCCTCATGACCAATCGGCTTGAAACGCAAATCGCGTGGTCGCTGATCTTTGCCTGCGTATCGGCCATCCTCGGATATATCTTTGCTGGCTATGGCCCGCTTTGGATCGGGGCCTCCGCCTCTGTCTCCGCCGCCGGTATGATCGCCACTGTGTCGGGCTTGATTCTCGCTCTCGCTGCACTTTTCGCGCCCCACCGACACGCTTAGGGTCCGGTCCCTTTCACCTTGCCCGTTAATCTCCCCCCAGAGGCCCGCTTTTTCATGGGAAAATCACTCTCTGATACTTAGGAAATTCAGGACTCCAAATTAGAACAAAACGTGAATATGCTACCCCCATGTTTGCCGAACTTAGCATCACATCCAACTTCACCTTTCTCACCGGGGCCTCCCACCCCGAGGACTACATGGACCGTGCCGCCCTGATCGGGCTCAGTGCAATTGCCATTGCCGATGTGAACTCCGTCGCCGGGATCGTGCGCGCCCATACTAAAATGCGTGACATCGCCCGACAGGTTCGCGAACGGATCGACCTTGAAACCCGCGATGGCCCCATTGGCCCACCGGCCCCCAAGCATCTGGCCAAACCAGCCTCACTTCCCATCACCAATGTGCCCCGCCTCATCCCCGCGGCCCGCCTGTGCTTTACCGACGGGATCGAGGCCACCGCCCTCACCGCCACCCGTCAAGGCTGGGCGACCCTGTGTCGACTGCTCTCCACAGGACGGTTGCGGGCGGAAAAAGGCGGCTGCACGCTCCATATGTCCGACCTTCCCGGTGATCTGAGCGGGCTGATCCTGATCCTGCATCCCTCTCCCCAGATGCAACAACCGCCGCGCGGCGCGGACATGTGGCTGCAACAGGCGCAACAGCTGACGCGCCGCCTCCCCCAGAACACATACCTCGCCCTGTCGCCGCAATATGACGGGCAAGACCCCCAGCGCTTTGACCATCACGCCGAATTGGCCCAAACCCTGAACATCCCCACCATCGCCAGCGCCGCGCCGCGTATGCATCATGGCCGCCGCCGTCGCCTTGCCGATGTTCTAACGGCCATTCGCACCGGCACCCGCGTTGACCAACTTGGCCGCAACAGCCTCGCCAATGGCGAACAACGCCTGCGCTCGGAAACCGAGATGCGCAAAATCCTCGGCCCCCATAGCCCCCATGCCGAAGCCGTGACACGCGCCGCCCAACTCGCCGAACGCTGTCAGTTTGATCTTGCCAGCCTGCGCTATGAATACCCGTCTGAAATCACCGACAATGAAACCCCCAGAGGTCGCTTGCGACGCCTCTCCGAAGACGGCCTGCGCTGGCGCTATCCCCACGGTGCGCCGGACAAAGTGCGCGCCATGCTCGAACATGAACTCACCCTGATCGGCAAGCTGAAATACGAACCCTACTTCCTCACCGTGCGCGACATCGTCGCCTTTGCCCGATCCCGCGACATCCTGTGCCAAGGGCGTGGCTCTGCGGCCAATTCCGTGGTCTGCTACTGCCTTGGAGTGACCTCGGTGAGCCCCGAAATCGGCACGATGGTTTTTGAACGCTTTGTCTCAGAGGCCCGCGATGAACCGCCCGACATTGACGTTGATTTCGAACATGAGCGCCGCGAAGAGGTCATCCAACATATCTACGAACGCTACGGCCGCCACCGCGCCGGGCTTTGTGCCACGGTGATCCACTATCGTGGCAAACGCGCCATCCGCGAAGTCGGCACCGCCATGGGCCTATCCCAAGACACCATCGGCGCGCTCAGCTCCCAACTTTGGGGCTTCTTCTCTGCCAAAGGGCTAGAGGAAAGCCGCATGCGTGAGATCGGCCTTGATCCCAATGATCGCCAGCTGCAACTCACCCTTGAACTGGTCTATGAAATCATCGGCTTTCCCCGCCACCTGTCCCAACATGTTGGCGGTTTCATCATCACCGAAGGCCGCCTTGATGAGCTGGTCCCCATCGAAAACGCCAGCATGGATGAACGCACTGTGATCTGCTGGGACAAGGATGACATCGACGCGCTTGGCATTCTCAAGGTCGATGTTTTGTCCTTGGGCATGCTCACCTGCATCCGCAAAGCTTTCGATCTCATCACTCGCCATCACGGCCCATCGCATACGCTCGCCAACCTCCCGCAAGAGGATCCGCGCGTCTACGACATGCTCTGCCAAGCCGACAGTATCGGGGTGTTTCAGGTCGAATCCCGCGCACAGATGAACTTCCTGCCACGGATGAAACCGCGCAATTTCTACGATCTGGTCATCGAGGTCGCCATCATCCGCCCCGGTCCGATTCAGGGTGACATGGTCCACCCCTATATTCGCCGACGTAATGGCGAAGAAGAGGTTAGCTTCCCCTCCGACGCCCTTGGTGCGGTGCTGGGAAAAACCATGGGCGTACCGCTGTTTCAAGAACAAGCCATGCAAATCGCCATCATCGGCGCCGGGTTCACCCCCTCCGAAGCCGACCGATTGCGCCGCTCGCTTGCCACCTTCAAGAAACACGGCAACGTCTCGGAATTTCGCACCCTCTTCATGCGCGGTATGCGCAAAAACGGCTATGACGAAGACTTTGCCGCCCGTTGCTTTTCCCAGATCGAGGGCTTTGGCTCCTATGGCTTTCCCGAAAGCCACGCCGCCAGTTTTGCGCTCTTGGTCTATGCCTCAGCTTGGATCAAATGCCACCATCCCGGCATCTTTGCCTGCGCGCTGCTCAACTCCCAACCCATGGGCTTTTATGCCCCCGCGCAAATCGTCCGCGATGCCCGCGAACATGGGGTCGAGGTGCGCCCGGTTTGCATCAACGCCAGCTTTTGGGACAATATGATGGAACCTGACGACGATGGCGGGTTGGCCCTGCGGCTCGGCTTTCGCCAGATCAAAGGGCTTAGCGAAGAAGACGCGGGATGGATCACCGCCGCGCGTGGCAATGGCTATCAATCGGTGCGCGATGTCTGGCGCAAGGCCGGGCTGGGCCCGGACATCCTCACCCGCCTCGCCGAGGCCAACGCCTTCACCAGCACCGGCCAAAACCGCCGTGACGCCCAATGGGACACCCGCGCTCTAACCAAAGGGCCCGAACTCCCGCTCTTTGCTCTGGATATGGATGGAGAGGCCATCGCCGAACCAACCGCCAACCTACCCGAAATGACGCTTGGGGAATCCGTGGTCGAAGATTACGTCGCCACCAGACTGTCTTTGCAAAACCATCCTGTCGGCTTGTTGAGACCCATCTTAACACCCCAAGCACAAACTCTCGGCAAGGGAGCGAGCCCCCTCTGCGGGTAAACCCGCATTCACCCCCAGGAAATTTAAGGAAAGAAGAAACCATCAGTAAATCTCCTTCTTTCCTCAAATACCGCCACCGAGGGAACCTCATATCCTGAAAAACACCATCTCGGTTGAACGCGACATGTGCCAAGTGCGCCAACGCGAAGCCCCCGCACAGGGCGGGGGCTGAGGCATCAAGCGCGGGCCTTGGCCCTCCCCTTTTGACAGTTCAATCAGATACCGACCTTGATGATCGCATCCGCCAGAATTGGAACCGATTGCTTGTTCAAGCCAGCGATATTCAGACGGCTGTCCCCAACCATATAAATCGCATGCTCCTCACGTAGTTTTTGCACAAGTTCCGGAGTCGCGCCCAGGCGCGAGAACATACCACGGTGCTGGGCAATGAATCCAAACCGATCCGAACCCGACGCCCGTTGTAGCTCGGCCGCAAGCTGTTCACGCAGGCCCAGCATCGAGGTACGCACCTCTTCCAACTCTTTCGCCCAATCCGCGCGCAGCACTGGATCAGTCAGAACCATGGTCACAACGCGCGCACCGTGATCCGGCGGGAAGGAATAGTTCTGGCGGTTCAAAAACGCCAAAGTGCCTTGGTTCAACTTGGTTTTAGACGCATCCGCAGCAATCGACATCAACAAGCCGGTCCGTTCGCGATACACACCGAAGTTCTTGGAACAGCTGGCTGCGATCAGGCATTCCGGAACCGAAGAGGCCACCAAACGCACCGCCGCCGCATCTTCCTCCAGACCGTCACCAAACCCCTGATAGGCGATGTCGATCATTGGAACCGCACCGGTTTTGTTCAGCACATCCACAACGGCTTGCCATTGTGTCAGGTTCAGGTTCGCACCCGTTGGGTTGTGGCAACATCCATGAAGCAGGATAATATCGCCGGGGCCCGCCTGGGCCAAGTCGTCCATCATGCCATCAAAGTTAACGCCACGGGTTTCACCATCGAAATAGCGGTAAGTCACCACTTCGATACCCAGATACTTTAGAATCGCAACGTGATTTGGCCATGTCGGATCAGACACAAACACCCGAACGTCGGTCTTTGCCAGTCGCGCCAGCTCAAACGCCTGACGCACCGCTCCGGTGCCGCCGGGAGTTGCCACGGCCGCAACGTTTTCGCGGGCCACGCTGTCGGACAGAACCAGATTGATCATCGCATCGGCGAACGCAGGATCACCGGCAAGACCGGTATAAGCCTTGGTGTCTTGTTCGTCCCATAGCTTCTTTTCTGCCGCCTTAATCGCACGCATAATTGGCGTTTTGCCCGTTGCGTCTTTGTAAACACCAACGCCGAGGTCAATTTTGTCCTCACGCGTGTCTTCACGATACATCTGCATCAACTGCAGGATTTTATCGGCAGGTTGCTCTTTGAGAGTTTCGAACATCAGTCTTCTCCGGTGGCGACGGGCAGAGTGGGGAACTGCCCCCACTCGCTCCAGGACCCGTCATAAAGCGAATGATCACGTTTCCCCAGCACCTCTAGCGCCAGGTTAATTATGGTTCCGGTCACGCCAGACCCGCAGGATGTGATGGCAGGTTTATCAAGATCAACGCCCGCCGCAGCAAAAGCCGCGCGCAAGCCGTCAGGGTCTTTCATCGTGCCATTTTCAGTCAATAGCATCCCAAAGGGGACGTTTTTAGCGCCGGGAATATGGCCCGACCGCATGCCTTCGCGCGGCTCTGGTTCCTCCCCTCGGAACCGACCAGCCCCACGCGCATCAATGAGCTCATAATCGCGCAGCTTTGAGGCCGCCGACACTTGGGTTACGTCTTTGACCAAATGGGCCTGACGGCGCACGGTCATGTGGCGATCCCGGATCACCGGGGGCAGGTCTTCGACCTCACGCCCTTCCGCCTGCCATTTGGGCAAACCGCCATCCAGAACCGCGATGTTGTCTTGCCCCATCAAGCGGAACAACCACCAAACACGCGCCGCCGAGAACAGCCCCATGCCGTCATAGACAACAACCTGATGGCCATCCCCAACCCCCATAGCCCGCAGGCGCGACATGAATTTCTCAACCGTCGGGGCCATATGCGGCAGATCGGACCGATTGTCAGACACGTCATCAATGTCAAAGAAGCGTGCGCCGGGAATATGCGCGGCGTCATATTCGGCCTTGGGATCGCGGCCCATGGCGGGCAGATACCAGCTGGCATCTAGAATGCGCAGATCGGGGTCTTTGATATGCTTGGCCAACCATTCGGTCGACACAAGGGTTTTGGGATCGTCGTAAGACATGGCATACCCCCGGTGTGATGGATCATTGTGTCCATAGGCCCGGGGGCAGCGTCATGCAAGTCAGACAGCGCAAACAGCTGCTTAAAATGCGTCTTAGCCGGTGATTTTGTTACGGATCACCCCAACAATCGCCAGAACAACACCACCGCCTACGCCGCCACCGGCAACCTGAGTGATGATAGAGCCAATATCGAACGAGCCCATCGCCCCGGCCGCGCCTTCCATGCCACCAACGCCCAGCGCCGATAGAATCGTGCCACCAAGGCCACCGCCGACAATCCCGGCAATCGAGTTGATGAGCACGCCTTGGTTCAGGTTCTTCAACAAACCACCGGCAGCATTGCCACCAATCGCGCCTGAGATCAGACCAATAATCATTTCCATAAGTGTTCCCTCCACACCGTCCCGAATTGATCGGGGTTACGGCGCAGACCTTACAGATTGGGCGCTAACAGCGGTACGGGAAGAACACGGAGATGTTCCCCCTGCTACCCTTGCTTAAGCAAGCGCGCCTTTTGACGGCCCCAGTCACGCTTGGCATCGGTTTCGCGTTTATCGTGGTTTTTCTTACCCTTAGCGATGCCAATTTTGATCTTTACCATGCCCTTGTGGTTGAAATACATAACCAGCGGCACAAGGGTCATGCCCTTGCGCTGGGTGTCATTCCACAGGCGCGACATCTCTTTGCGCGACACCAATAGCTTGCGGCGCTTGCGCTCTTCGTGGCTAAACATTGCCCGGTCATAGGGTGCGATATAAGAGTTCACGAGCCACAGCTCACCCTCTTCGACGGCGGCATAGCTTTCGGCGATATTGGCCGAATTCACCCGCAGGGATTTCACCTCAGAGCCCGACAGGATGATGCCGCATTCAATGTCATCGGCAATCGCATAGTCATAACGCGCGCGCCGGTTTTCGGCGATCACTTTGTAATTCGGGTCTGATACGGGTTTCTTAGCCATAGCGCGTAGATAGTCATTGCACTAAGCCATGTCCATCCGTTGCCCGACCCAATGCCACATCGCGATGCCAAAACTGACTAGCGCAAAGCCATCTTTGGCCCGGCCCTCATTTCAAAGTGTTTTCAGGAGACGAATATGACCCGCGAAATCATTCCCGAAGGCTATGGATCAATCACACACTATTTTTACCGTGCCCGATGCCGACGCGTTCATCAAATTTGCTAAGACCGTTATTGGCGCCAAAGTCATCAAAGATGACCGGTTTGAAACCGGTCGCATCCAACACGCCCGCCTATGTATTGGCACCTCAATTGTCATGCTGAACGAAGCAAACGAGGCTTACCCGGCCAACACCTCACAAATGCATCTCTACGTGGAAGACGCCGACACCTGTTACAAAACCGCTCTGGCAGCAGGGGCAACATCCCTCATGGCCCCGAACACCCGGCCCCATGGCGATTGCATGGCCGGGATCAAGGACCCGAGCGGCAATGTTTGGTGGCTTGCTACGCCACAGACCGTCTAGGCGTAGACGGCGATATGTCTCGACAAATCACGTTTTGTCTTTGTTCTTGTCGCGCGCCGCCTTTTCTTCCTTGGTCAGGGTCTGCCCCCATGTTCCTTTGGACAAGCCCAGCTCAGGCTTGGGCGGTTTGGTTTTGCCTTTGGTGACCTTGCCGCCTTTTTTCAGAAATTCCTGAATAAGCGCATCATCGGTGGTGTCTTTGGGCACATGTTTCATGGCAATCATCCCTTTCGAGGCAGGCTACCCCCACCCTAGCCCGCCAAAATGAAATTACCACGACATTCATCGCCGCAGGTTACGACCCGCGGTAAGTCGAATAGCCATAGGCCGACAAAAGCAAGGGCACATGGTAATGGGCGTCTGCATCCGACATGCCAAAGCGGATTGGGATTTGATCAAGAAACAGCGGGTCATCCCCGTCCTGCCCGGTCGCGCGCAAGTAATCACCGACGAAAAAGATCAGCTCATACGTCCCAGTTTTGAAATCTTCGACCGGCAGAATCGGTGCATCGGTCCGGCCATCGTCGTTGGTCACCGTTTCGGCAATCTTGCGGTGCGCATTTCCCGAAACGCGATAAAGCGCGATCTTGACCCCAGCGGCGGGCACACCGCGTGCGGTGTCCAAAACATGCGTAGTTAGGTATCCATTGGCCATAACCTGCCCTCCTTTTCGACATTTACTGCCATTTCCGACCAAGTCTTGCGCAGTTTGCGTCTACAAGTCTTTTCGGAAAATCTTGAAAATCCTATCTGATTATTCGGATAGTCTATGGGATTAATACCCCTAGGGAGAGTAAAGTAAATATGAACCGCTATCCCCGCGATATGGTTGGCTACGGCCCCAATCGCCCCGATCCGCAATGGCCCGGCGGCGCTAAAATCGCTGTGCAATTTGTTTTGAACTATGAAGAAGGTGGTGAAAATTGCCTGCTGCATGGGGACGGCGGGTCCGAAGGGTTCTTGTCTGATATTCCCGGAGCCCAGCCTTGGGACAATCAGCGCCATTGGAACATGGAATCGATCTATGAATACGGCGCACGGGCGGGGTTTTGGCGATTGCATCGCCTGTTCACCGGGCGCGACATACCCGTTACGATCTACGGGGTGGCGACGGCCTTGGCGCGCTCCCCCGAACAAGTTGAGGCGATGAAAGCCGCCGATTGGGAGATCGCCAGCCACGGGTTGAAATGGGTCGAACATCGCGACATGCCCGAGGCCGATGAACGCGCCCAGATTGCCGAGGCAATCCGCCTGCACACCGAAGTTGTCGGGGAACCACCCCGTGGTTGGTATACCGGACGGTGCAGCATGAACACGGTCCGCTTGGTGGCGGAAACTGGTGCGATTGACTATATCTCAGACACTTACGATGACGACCTACCCTATTGGTCGCAAAATGGCGGGCGCAATCAGCTGATCATTCCCTACACGCTCGAAGCCAACGACATGCGGTTTTCCGGTGCGCCGGGTTGGGTCACGGGGGGCGACTTTGGCGACTACCTGATTGACGCCTTTGACACGCTTTATGCCGAAGGGGCCGAAGGTCAGCCGGCGATGATGTCGGTGGGTTTACATTGTCGCCTCATCGGGCGCCCCGGCAAAATCGCCGGCCTGAAAAAGTTCCTCGATCACATCGCAAAACATGACGGTGTCTGGATGCCACGCCGGATCGACATTGCCGACCACTGGGCCGCCACGCACCCGCCCAAACCCCATAACCGCCCATCGCAAATGGCGCGCGACGAATTCGTCACCCGCTTTGGCGGCGTGTTTGAACATTCTCCTTGGATCGCCGAAAGGGCCTGGGACCTTGAGCTTGGCCCGGCCCATGACCGCGCCGCCGGGGTCCACAACGCTTTGGCGCGCATTTTCCGAACCGCCAGCGAGGAACAACGCCTTGGCGTGTTGCGCGCCCACCCGGATTTGGCCGGAAAACTGGCGCAGGCCCAGCGCCTAACGGCCGAAAGCACATCGGAACAAGCCGGTGCTGGCCTTGATGCCTTGACCGATGCCGAGCGCGCCCGGTTTACGGAACTCAACACCGCCTATACCGAAAAACACGGCTTTCCGTTTATCATCGCGGTGCGCGATTACGACAAATCCGGCATTCTCGCCGCTTTTGAACGCCGCATCGCCAATCCATCACAAACTGAATTCAACGAGGCCTGCAAACAGGTCGAACGCATCGCGCGCCTGCGCCTTGAGGACATGATATGAGTTACGCGTTTCCGCCCGGCGGGCTTCCCGACCAATCGCAAAATCCCGAAGGCACCGCCGTTTTCACCGAGGCTTATGCCGTGATCCCGGCGATCACCATGCGCGATATCGTGACGTCCTTTTTGCCCGGCTGGCGCGACACCCGTGTTTGGATTATCGCACGCCCGTTGACCGGATTCGCCGAAACCTTTGCGCAATATGCGGTCGAAGTCGCCCCCGGCGGCGGGTCGGACAGCCCCGAACCCGATCAGCAAGCCCAAGGCATCTTGTTTGTCACCGATGGCACAATGGCGCTGACCATCGACGGCGCGTCCCATTCCCTATCGTCCGGCGGCTACGCTTATATCCCGGCGGGTAGCACATGGGCCCTCACCAACCCCGCCGACACAGCGCTTAAATTCCACTGGGTTCGCAAACAATGGGAACCGGCCCCCGGCATCGAAAAACCGACGGCTTTCGTCACATCTGATCAAGAAACACCCATCAACCTGATGGCCAATACCGACAAATGGGGCACCACCCGTTTTGTCGAACCTGATGATTTACGCCACGACTGCCACGTCAATATCGTCACCTTCCAACCCGGCGGGCTCATCCCCTTCGCCGAGACCCATGTCATGGAACATGGGCTGTATGTTCTCCAAGGCACCGCCCGCTATCTGCTTAACAAAGACTGGGTCGAGGTCGGGCCGGGTGACTTCATGTGGTTGCGTGCCTTTTGCCCACAGGCCTGCATCGCAACGGGAGACGAACCGTTCCGTTACCTTCTTTACAAAGACGTCAACCGCCACCCCGCCCTTCATCTCGCCAAATAAACGATGAGGAGCGCGAGAGGCTGACCCCTCGCCCGGATATAGGAAACATTATGCAAACGATCCAAGCCTTACCCTTAACGGCCGCCGCTTTCGCCCCGTTTGGCGACGTGCTTGATTGCACGGGTGCGCCGGATAAGTTGATAAATGCCGGGCTTTGCGGGCGCTTTCACGATCGGGCGACTCTGGATTTCGGGCCTGAGGGGCGCGCGGGGCTCAATATATTTAGCGCCGAACCGCGTAGCCTACCCTACACGCTCGATCTGCTTGAACATCATCCAGAGGGGTCGCAGGCGTTTATCCCGATGCATGAAAACCCTTGGCTGATCATCACCGCCGACGCCGGTGACACACCCGGCCAAATCCACGCCTTTCTCGCCGCACCCGGTCAGGCGATCAACTTTCACCGGGGCACATGGCATGGGGTTTTGACCCCGCTGCACGCTCCCGGACTTTTTGCCGTCCTCGATCGGATCGGCACCACCGCAAATCTAGTCGAGCACAGGATGGAGGAGCCTGTGCTCATCACCGGCCCATAGGGCCACCCCATGGTGGACGGCTCCAACAGAAAGGCCGCCACCCCAACCGAGAGGACAAGAAATGACAATCGGAAATGCGCTAGGGACGCCAGAACAGCTGGCCGATCCCGACTTCACCCCGCCATTGGCCAAGGCCGTGCCACTGGGCATTCAACATGTGCTGGCGATGTTTGTCTCAAACGTCACCCCCGCCATCATCATCGCCGGGGCCGCGGGCTTTGGCTTTGGCTCAGATCAAGGCGCTCAGGGCTTTCCTGACATGACCTATATGATTCAGATGTCGATGCTATTTGCGGGCATCGCGACCTTGTTTCAAACCATCGGAATGGGTCCTGTTGGCGCTCGTTTACCCATCGTCCAAGGCACCTCGTTTGCCTTCCTGCCTGTGATGATCCCCGCCGTGGCGGGCCAAGGCACCGGGGCCATGGGGGCCTTGATGACCGGCATCGTGATCGGTGGCATCTTCCACTTCCTCCTTGGCACCGTCATTGGCAAAATCCGCTTTGCCTTGCCGCCACTTGTCACCGGTTTGATCGTGTTGATGATCGGCTTGGCCTTGGTCAAAGTCGGCATTCAGTATTCTGCTGGAGGTGTGCCTCTCAAAGGCAAACCCGAATACGGCACGCTCGCCATGTGGTTCCCGGCCATCGTGGTGATTGTCGTCACACTGGCGCTGAAATTTTTTACCAAAGGCATGCTCTCTGTTGCCGCGGTTCTGGTCGGCATCATCGTTGGCTATGTTGTGGCACTGGCCATGGGTCAGGTGAATTTCGGCAATGTTGGCAAAGCCGCGCTCTTTGCCCTTCCCGAACCGTTTAAATGGGGTTGGGAGATCAACTGGGCCATCATGATCGGCATGTGCTTTATGGCGGTGATCTCGGCCATCGAAACCGTGGGGGACACATCCGGCATCACCAAAGGCGGCGCAGGTCGCGAAGCCACCGACAAGGAAATCACCGGGGCCACCTTTGCGGACGGTCTTGGCACGACCATCGCCGGTCTGTTTGGGGGGCTGCCCAACACGTCCTTTAGCCAGAACGTCGGCCTGATCTCCATGACCGGCATCATGAGCCGCCATGTGGTCACAATCGGCGCGATCTTCTTGATCCTTGCGGGTTGTGTGCCGATGATAGGCGCGATCATCCGCACCGTCCCGATCAATGTTCTTGGCGGTGGTGTGATTGTCATGTTCGGCATGGTCGCGGCGGCAGGTATCAACATGCTGTCTGACGTGACCTGGGATCGTCGCAACATGGTGATCTTCGCGGTGTCCTTGGCGGTTGGCCTTGGTCTGCAACTGGAACCCGATGCATTGCAGCACTTGCCTGCAACAGCAAAAATCCTGATGACCTCCGGCCTGCTTCCTGCTGCGGCGCTGTCGATCATCCTGAACTTGGTTTTGCCCGAAAACTTGGACTGACCGAACACAAAGAAGGGCCCCAATATCTGGGGCCCTTCACGCAGGGGCGGGACAGGCCCCCATCCCTCGCTCATGCGAGAGACTGCTCGTTTTGGACGTTACCGACGACCGGAGACGCGGAAACCGTGATTGCGCAGGCAGCGTACGCTATAACCTTTGCGCTTGTTGCCACGCTGCCAGAACGATGTTTTGCAGGCTTTGGGCAACCGCTTGAACCCACGATAATTATGCTTGAGGCAATTGCGCGTCGCGACCCGGCGGCGGTCTGACTTTTTGCCGTGGGTTGAGCGGATACAATGTTTGGGAATCGGCGGCTTTTTGGTTTTGTACCCACCATGGCCACCATGACCGCGCCCGTTATCGCGCCCGTGGCCAATGATGACCTTGCCGCCATTGTTGCGTTCGGCTTCGCGGATCAATTCGTTGAGCAAATAAAAGGTCGTCGCGCCAATCACCACTTTCTTAAAGGCATCATTGTTGTTGCGCGCTTGGGCGGGGGCGGTGGCAAGTGCCGTGATCAGGGCAGCGGCGGTCAAAACACCGGTAATGAACTTGGCAGACATCTTGTTCTCCTCTCGGGTCAAATCCTTGCGCTGCAGATCAGCGCCGATGGATCAACCCTGCCCTCCCCCTGCAAAATCGGGCAATAACAGCGCTTGGTTATCAAATATCCGCCCTGAAAAAGCTCATCGTTGCTGCGTGTTATTGAATTTCATCGCCGCTCGGCGCAGGTTGGGGACATGAGACATTTCATAGCCCCCCTTCTGATCGCGCTCGCCCTGCCCACCGGGGCGATGGCCGATTGCTTTGTCGAATACAAAGCCAAAATGGATAATCCCCTCCGCCTGCACTACGGCATCCTGTCACTTCAGGGGTCTTGCCCAAGCGCGGGACAAGCCGCAGGATTGGCAAGCCGGCGGGTGTCTGCCGGCGGTTGGACCTTGCTGAATGTTGTGGGTCTGTCACAAAACCCGCCTTCGGGCGCGAAAAAGGCAAATGCTGGTGAGTACTACCTCCGTTACTGACAGCCTGCGCGCAGGCAACCGGATCGTCACTATTGGGATCGCCGTGATAGTGGCGATCCTTGTGTTGTCTGGTGTGATGCTTTTGCTGACCTTGCCCGACGCAAACGCGTTTAATGCGCGGGTCGAAAAGATCTTTGTCGAAAACGACAACCTGACCGCCCAACCGGTGGTCAAATTGTTAGAGATTCTGGCGCAAAGCGGCACCGCCTTCGGCGACACGTTGACAAGTTACCGCATGGTGATCTTTGTTTTGCTGATTTTTGCCGCAGCGATGTTGGTGGCCGCCATGGTGTTCCTTGTGATGCTGGTTGCGTTGAACCGGCGCATGGCCACGATTGAGCGATCGGGCATCGAAGTCAGTTCCTTGGTGATCTCGCGGGCAGAGAACAAAGTGTACCTCAATACGATGGGGTTCAAATTGACCGACGCGATGATGGAAACCATGGCGGTTTTGGCCGAGGCGAGAATGGATGATGACATCATGACCGGGGCCCAGATCGAAGCGGTGATTTCGGGGCGAAATGAAACCGATTGTGAAGAGGCCGCAGGGGCAACACGCATCAAGCGGTTGCGCGATGGGTTGGGCAATCAGTTGGTCTCAGAACTTCTGGTCAAGAACATTGCGCGGCGTGGCTATGTTCTTTCAATCGACAAAAGCGTGATTGAAGTATCGTGATGGATTTCGCAGCGCCTTAGCGCTGCGACCGGCGGGGGCGTTGCGCCAGACCCTCAGAGTTTATTTGGCAAGATGAAGGGCAGAGGCGGTTGGTGACCGAATGGCTTCCCCTGTGACGAACCGGAGAACCTGCGCGAATCCCCTTGCTAAAATCGCATTGCTCCCCTATATCCCCCTCAACAGCGGAGTGCTGGGGTCCAAACCCAGTCACCCACCGGACAATACGCACGGGCCGCTGGCCCGTTTTTTTATGCCCGCAGGAAACATGCCTGCATCCAATGCCTGAAAGGCAGAACACATGAGTGATCTAATCGCCAAATCCGCCATGGATCGGCGTCTGGCTGACATTATCGCCCCGGTGATCGAGGATTTGGGGTTCGAGCTGGTGCGCGTTCGTCTAATGGGCGGCAACACCAAGACCCTACAGATCATGGCCGAACGCCCCGAGGGTGGCATCGAGGTCGACGAATGCGCCAAGATTTCCAACGAAATCAGCGCCATTCTGGATGTCGAAGACCCAGTAGTTGAGGCCTATAATCTTGAGGTCTCCAGCCCCGGTATCGACCGTCCTTTGACCCGTCTCAAGGACTTTGCCAATTTCGAAGGCTATGAAGCCAAGCTAGAGACCAGCGATCTTATCGACGGGCGCAAGCGGTTTCGCGGTGTTTTGGCCGGTGTTGAAGAACAAGACGTTTTGATCAATCTGGATCAGGACGGAGAAACCATCACAGTTGGTCTGAACTATGACTGGCTGTCCGAAGCCAAGCTTGTCATGACCGACGAGCTGGTTACAGAAATGCTGCGGGCGCGCAAAGCGCAGGCCGTGGATGAAACCAAGTTTGACGAGATCGAGGCCGACGACGGCCCTCAGGAGGACTGAACATGGCAATCACCTCTGCCAACCAGCTTGAGCTGTTGCAAACCGCCGAGGCCGTGGCCCGCGAAAAGATGATCGACCCCGGTCTGGTTGTCGAAGCGATGGAAGAATCGCTCGCACGGGCAGCCAAGTCACGCTACGGCGCGGAGATGGACATTCGCGTGTCGATCGACCGCAAGACCGGCAAGGCAACCTTTACCCGTGTTCGCACCGTGGTTGAGGACGAAGAGCTTGAGAATTATCAAGCCGAAATGACCGTTGAGACAGCCAAGCAATATATGGCCGATCCGCAGATTGGTCAGACCTTTGTCGAAGAGGTCCCCCCGGTTGAGCTTGGTCGGATTGCCGCCCAAAGCGCCAAGCAGGTTATCCTTCAGAAAGTCCGCGAAGCCGAGCGTGACCGTCAATATGACGAATTCAAAGATCGCAACGGCACCATCATCAACGGATCGGTCAAGCGCGAAGAATATGGCAATGTCATCGTTGACGTCGGTCGGGGCGAAGCCATCCTGCGCCGCAACGAAAAAATCGGCCGCGAATCTTACCGCCCCGGTGACCGCATTCGCTGCTACATCAAAGATGTCCGTCGCGAGACCCGTGGCCCACAGATTTTCCTAAGCCGGACCGCGCCAGAGTTCATGGCCGAGCTGTTCAAGATGGAAGTGCCAGAAATCTATGACGGCATCATCGAAATCAAAGCCGTAGCCCGTGACCCGGGTTCGCGCGCCAAGATCGCCGTGATTTCCTATGACGGCGGCATCGACCCTGTTGGGGCCTGTGTTGGTATGCGCGGATCGCGCGTTCAAGCGGTTGTAAACGAGCTTCAGGGCGAAAAGATCGACATCATTCCATGGAACGAAGATGTTCCGACCTTCCTTGTGAACGCATTGCAACCCGCAGAAGTGTCCAAGGTTGTTCTGGATGAAGAGGCCGAGCGCATCGAAGTTGTCGTTCCGGACGAACAGCTGTCTTTGGCGATTGGTCGTCGTGGTCAAAACGTGCGCCTTGCGTCACAACTGACCGCGCTCGATATCGACATCATGACCGAGGAAGAAGAATCCAAGCGTCGTCAGGCCGAATTCGAAGTGCGTACCAAGCTGTTCATGGAAACGCTGGACGTCGACGAATTCTTTGCGCAGTTGCTGGTTTCCGAAGGATTCACCAACCTCGAAGAAGTTGCGTATGTTGAGCAAGACGAGCTCTTGGTCATTGACGGTGTCGACGAAAGCACCGCCAACGAGCTTCAGACCCGAGCCCGTGAGTTCCTAGAGGAACAAGCCCGCAAGGCTCTGGCCCGTGCTCATGAGCTGGGTGTGCAGGAGAACCTGATCGGGTTCGAAGGCATGACACCTCAGATGATCGAGGCCCTTGCCGAAGACGGTGTTTTGTCGCTCGAAGACTTTGCGACCTGCGCCGACTGGGAACTGGCCGGTGGCTGGACCACGGTTGATGGTCAGCGTGTCAAAGACGACGGTCTGCTCGAGAAATTCGACGTCTCGTTGGAAGATGCGCAAGGCATGGTTATGACGGCGCGCATCCTTTTGGGCTGGGTTGATCCTGCCGACTTGGAAACCGACGCCGAAGAGGTCGAAGGTGAAGACGGCGACGCGACAGGCGAAGAGGTCTGAATCGGATGTCCAGAGGTGGCCACAACAAAAACCGTGAAGACGGGCCAGAGCGCAAGTGCATCGCCACAGGCGAAACACAGCCGAAATGCGGCCTAATTCGCTTTGTTTTGGGTCCCGATGGGCGGATTGTGCCCGATCTTGCTGGAAAACTGCCCGGTCGGGGCGTATATGTAAGTTCTGACCGCACGGCGCTGGAAATGGCCTTGAAAAAAGGTTTGTTCCAGCGGTCACTGAAACAGCCGGTTCAGGTTCCCGAAGGGATGCTGGACCTGCTTGAGCAGATGTTGTCGCGGCGGGTGATCGATTTGATCAGCCTTGCCCGGAAATCTGGTGACGCGGTAGCAGGCTATGAGAAGGTTAAGGATTGGCTGGGTAAAGAAGAGGCCAGCGTGCTGATCCAGGCGAATGACGGCTCTGAGCGTGGCAAGTCCAAGCTTAGCACACCTTATGGTGGAACCTATATCGGGTGGCTGTCTGCAGATGAGTTGGGAATGGCGTTTGGACGTCAATCTGTGATACATGCGGCGCTTGGCACTGGCGGTCTGGCCTCACGTGTTGTAGAGGAAGCCCAAAGATTGAAGGGTATGCGTGCTCAGGCGTCCAAATCTGGGACGAAAAGCACGGATCGCGGCGGCAGCGGCCGCCGGAAAGGATAAGAAGCTTCATGAGCGATAACGACGGCAAAAAGACATTGGGTTTGCGTGGTGGGGCCCGTGCGGGCAACGTGAAGCAGAGCTTCAGCCATGGGCGCACCAAGAACGTCGTGGTGGAAACCAAACGCAAACGCGTTGTGGTGCCCAAGCCGGGTGCCGGCGGCGGAAGAGGGCCGGGCGTAGGTCCGTCTGGAGCGGGCGGTAAGCGCCCCGCAGGCATCACGGATGCGGAAATGGACCGTCGTCTCAAGGCGTTACAGGCTGCTAAAGCCCGCGAAGCCGAAGAGACAGCCAAACGCGCGGCCGAGGAAAAAGCCCGCGAAGAAGAGCGGAACCGTATGCGTGCGGAAAAAGAAGCTAAGGCAAAAGAAGCTGCCATAGCGGAAGAACGCGCACGCCAAAAAGCCGAGGACGAAAAGCGTAAAGCCGAAGAAGCGGCTGAGGCGGCCAAACGTGCTGCTGCGGCCCCTGCGCCGACGCCTGCTCGTGGCGGAGACGATGCTCCGAATCGCAACAAGCCAAAAGAGGCGACGCCCCGTCGCGATGATCGCGGCAATGACCGCAATGATCGCAACGCCCGGAACACGCGCGGCCGTGACGACAACCGTCGTTCAGGCAAGCTGACGCTGAATCAGGCGCTGGGTGGTGGCGGCAACCGTCATAAATCCATGGCCGCGATGAAGCGTAAGCAAGAGCGTGCGCGTCAAAAGGCGATGGGCGGACAACAGCAGCGTGAAAAGGTTGTTCGTGACGTTCAGTTGCCAGAGGCCATCACAGTTGCTGAACTGGCCAACCGGATGACCGAAAAAGTCGGCGACGTGATCAAGGCGCTGATGAATAGCGGCATCATGGCCACGCAGAACCAGTCGATCGATGCGGACACCGCGGAATTGATCATCGAAGAGTTCGGCCACAAGATCACCCGCGTTTCTGATGCGGACGTCGAAGACGTGATCCAAACTGTTGAAGACAAGGACGAGGATCTGAAATCTCGCCCACCCGTCATCACCATCATGGGCCACGTTGACCACGGTAAAACATCGCTTCTGGACGCCATCCGCGATGCCAAGGTTACTGCGGGCGAAGCCGGTGGGATCACCCAGCACATCGGGGCCTATCAGGTTACAACCGATAATGGGTCTGTGTTGAGCTTCCTCGATACTCCGGGCCACGCGGCCTTTACTTCGATGCGCTCTCGCGGTGCTCAGGTCACGGATATCGTGGTTCTGGTTGTTGCGGCGGACGATGCGGTGATGCCGCAGACCGTCGAAGCGATCAACCACGCCAAAGCGGCCGGTGTTCCGATGATCGTGGCGATCAACAAGATCGACCGCCCGGCAGCGAACCCAACCAAGGTGCGCACAGACCTTCTGCAACACGAAGTTGTCGTGGAACAGATGTCCGGTGACGTTCAGGACGTTGAAGTATCGGCCATTACCGGTCAGGGCCTCAATGAATTGCTCGACGCCATCGCGCTTCAGGCAGAGATTCTTGAGCTGAAAGCCAATCCAGATCGCAACGCCGAAGGCGCGGTGATTGAGGCCAAGCTTGATGTGGGTCGCGGCCCGGTTGCCACAGTTCTGGTTCAGACAGGTACGCTGAAATTGGGCGATATCTTTGTTGTGGGTGAGCAATACGGTAAGGTCCGTGCGCTGATCAACGACAAAGGCGAGCGCATCAAAGAAGCTGGCCCGTCCGTGCCTTGTGAGGTTCTTGGCCTCAACGGCACCCCCGAAGCAGGTGACGTTTTGAACGTGGTTGAAACCGATGCACAGGCGCGTGAAATCGCCGAGTATCGTGCCAACCTTGCCAAGGAAAAGCGCGCCGCAGCTGGTGCCGCAACCACCTTGGAACAGCTGATGCAGAAGGCCAAAGAAGACGAAGATGTTTCCGAACTTCCCGTTTTGGTCAAAGCAGACGTTCAAGGCTCTTCGGAAGCCATCGTTCAGGCGCTGGAAAAAGTCGGCAACGGCGAAGTCCGCGTTCGTGTCCTGCACTCGGGCGTTGGCGCGATCACCGAATCCGATGTCAGCCTTGCCGAAGCCTCCGGATGTCCGGTCATTGGCTTTAACGTTCGTGCAAACGCATCGGCGCGTAACTCGGCCAACCAAAAAGGCGTGGAAATCCGTTATTACAGCGTGATCTACGACCTAGTGGATGATGTCAAAGCGGCGGCCTCTGGCCTGCTCTCCAAAGAGATCCGCGAAAACTTCATTGGCTACGCGACCATCAAGGACGTGTTCAAGGTTACCGGCGTTGGCAAGGTTGCAGGTTGTATCGTCACCGAAGGCGTTGCACGTCGTTCGGCCGGTGTGCGTCTGCTACGCGACAACGTTGTGATCCACGAAGGCACGCTGAAAACACTCAAGCGCTTCAAAGACGAAGTGGCCGAGGTTCAGTCGGGTCAGGAATGTGGTATGGCGTTCGAGAACTACGATGATATCCGCGCCGATGACGTGATCGAAATCTTCGAACGTGAAGAGATCACACGCACGCTGGACTAATCCTAGCACTTTATGACAATTAAAAAGCCCGCCGAATTTCGGCGGGCTTTTTGGTATCCAAAACCTCTATCAAGCGGCTTTTGCTATCGGTTTGACCGGATGCCCCGAATAAAGGCGCCCCCCAACCCGAACACAAATACGCCCATCAGATAGGGTCCTCTCGAAATGTCCCTGAACCGAGACACAACTTCCAAGAATGATCGTTCTAAGCACGGCAATTCTCCCCAAAGAAACCAGTGGAAGAATGGTTAGGTAAGAATGGTTAACAATTCCTTCCACTACCGGTCGGTTGGTTAAGAAAAACGGTCCAACAAGATTGGTACGCAATCTGTTGGGGCCTCTGGACCCGACTTATAGCCAATCCCGAAGGATCGGGATCAAAGGGACGTCTGCCGGCGGCATTGGGTAGTCACGCAACTCACCTGCTCGTACCCATTTCAAGGTCTGGCCTTCCTGCGCCCGAGGGATACCCTCCCATTTGCGACAGGCAAAAAGCGGCATCAGCAAATGGAACTCATCATAACTATGTGAGGCAAAGGTCAGTGGGGCCAAACAGCTTTGCCAAGTATCAATCCCTAGCTCTTCTTGCAACTCGCGTATCAAGGCAACTTCGGGCGTCTCACCTTGCTCGACTTTGCCCCCCGGAAACTCCCACAACCCAGCCATGGATTTGCCCTCGGGGCGTTGGGCGAGCAAAACACGACCATCGCGATCAATAAGGGCAACAGCAGAGACCAGCAGGGTTTTCATTGGCGTTCCAATCATATTTTCAGCGTCAGGGACGAGGGGCCAGCCCCTCGCGCTCCCCGGAGTTTATTGAGCAAGATGAAAGGCGGATCAGGACCGGTAATCGGCGTTGATCGTGATGTATTGATGGGTCAAATCACACGTCCAAACAGTGGATTTGCCGTTGCCCAAGCCAATATCGACTCTGATGTCGATCTCTTGTTCTTTCATCAGAGCTGCGCCGTCTTCTTCGCGATACGTCTCTGCGACCCACCCGTTTTCGGCAACCAGAACATCGCCAAATTTGATCGAAAGAAGGTCACGATCAGCCGCGGCACCGGATTTTCCGATCGCCATAACGATACGGCCCCAGTTCGGATCCTCACCAGCGACAGCCGTTTTGACCAGCGGCGAATTCGCAATGGACAGCGCATGCGTCCGGGCGTCGGTGTCAGTTGCGGCGCCGGTCACCGATACGGTGACAAATTTTGTTGCACCTTCCCCGTCGCGCACAACTTGATGAGCTAGGTCGAGAAACACCTCTTGAAGGGCTGCGCCAAATGCTGGGTTGCCGGTGACATCTACATCAGATGCGCCGGTCGCCGCCATCAATAAAGTGTCCGACGTCGAGGTATCACTATCGACCGTTATACAGTTGAAGGTGCGATTGTTGACCGCGCTGACCAAGTTTTGCAGGTCAGACCGGGCGATTTTTGCATCGGTAAAGATATAGACCAACATAGTTGCCATATCTGGCGCTATCATCCCCGATCCTTTGGCAAAACCGGCGATGCGTACGGGCTTTCCATTGATAACAACCTCGGTCGACGCCCCCTTGGGGAATGTATCCGTCGTCATGATTGCAGCGGCGGCATCCTTGGCCGCCGTATCCGATAGGCCCGCAACCAGATCACCCAATTTGGCAGTGATCCGATCATGCGGCAAGCGTTCACCAATTACGCCCGTTGACGAGGTGAACACGCGGGTTTCTGGCAGGCCGGTTGCCTGAGCAACAGCCGCGCACATCGCGGCAACCGATCCGTCACCAGCTTTGCCAGTAAAGGCATTGGAGTTGCCCGAATTCACAAGAAACGCCGCACCTTCGTCGCTATCAAGTTGAATTTTTGACTGACAGTCCAAGACATTGGACGACCGTGTGGCCGAACGGGTAAACACCCCGGCCACCACCGCGCCAGGATCAAGCTGAGCCAACATGACATCGGTTCGACCCTGATATTTGATCCCTGCGGCAACGGCGGCAAATCGCACGCCTTGAATGACGGGAAGATCAGGGAATGCCGGAGGGGCGAGTGGTGATCGGGGCAGTGACATTTAGTTCTCCAACAAATCAATTTTGGAAAGGATCGAGGTGTCGACCTCATCTCTTTTGGTCCGGGTCACATTGGCAGCGCCAACCAGGTCGTCGATTTTCTTCGAGACCACTTGCTGGCGTATCTGGGCCTCAAGCGCGGAGCGAACCGAGTCCAGAGCAGGTGCCTCTTTGATACGGGTTTCATTGAGCTTGATCACATGCCAACCAAACTGAGTTTTGATCGGACCTGCAACGGCACCGGGCTCAAGCTTTTCAACCGCGTCTTGGAAGGGCGCGACCATCATGCCCTTGCTGAACCACCCCAAGGACCCGCCATTTGGCCCCGATGGGCCGGTGGATTTCTCTTGGGCCAAGCTGGCAAAATCTGCACCTGAGCTCAACTCACCGACCAAGGCTTGGGCCTCTTCTTCGGTGTTCACCAAAATGTGAGACGCGTTGTATTCCATGCCCTGATCGGAGCTCATGTATTCGGCTTCATAAGCGGCTTTCAGCGCCTCTTCGGTGACGGCATTATCGGCCAGGGTCGCAATCACAACCGACGCCAACTGAGTACGGCGTTCGTTATCTAGCGCGATGCGAACACGGGGCGTTTCAACCGCCAGTGCGTCCGTAGATAGAACCTGTTGTTGGATCAACTGGTCGAGAATACCATCCCAGAGCACTTCGTTGCCAAGTTGTTGATACTGCTCCGGCAACAACGCGCGCACCATCAACATATGACCCAATGTGATTTCGACTCCGTCAACGGTCGCCACAACACTCTCCACGCCCAGCTCTTCGGCCTGTGCAGGAATGGCAAAGCTGAGTGCGAGCGCCGCTGCACCCAGAAAATTGCGGGATTTTAACATCGTTTTGGTCCTTCCAGACGGGCCGCGACCTCCGCGGCGTTGACACTCTATGGCCCGGCCCTTACATGCCGATAGGGCTTTGTTTGGGCCGGTCGTTTCCTTCCGTCATATGGGCTGTATGCGCGCCGGGCAAGCAGATGCCTCTAGACGTTAGATGAAACAGGTAGATTGAGCATGTTTGGAAAACTCGCGCGGAAGGTGTTCGGCACCCCGAATGACCGCAAGATCAAGGCCACCCGTCCGCTGGTGGAAAAGATCAACGCGCTGGAGGCCGAGTTTGAAAAACTCGACGATGCTGGCCTGATCACTAAAACTGAAGAGTATAAAAAGCGAATCGCCGATGGCGCAAAGCTTGATGATATGCTCCCAGAGGCTTTTGCAAACTGCCGCGAGGCCGCGAAACGCGCCTTGGGCCTGCGCGCCTTTGATGTCCAGCTGATGGGCGGGATATTCCTGCACCAGGGCAACATTTCGGAAATGAAAACCGGTGAGGGAAAGACCCTCATGGCGACCTTTGCCGCCTACCTGAACGCGCTAACCGGGCGCGGCGTGCATGTTGTGACGGTGAACGATTACCTTGCAAAACGCGATGCCGAGTGGATGAGCAAGGTTTACGGTGCCCTTGGGATGACCACTGGCGTTGTCTATCCCCGTCAGCCCGACGAGGAAAAGCAAGCCGCCTACGCGTCCGATATCACCTATGCCACCAACAACGAGCTGGGTTTTGACTATCTGCGCGACAATATGAAATCTGAGCTCAACCAGATGAGCCAGCGCGACCATTATTTCGCCATCGTCGATGAGGTCGATTCGATCTTGGTCGACGAAGCCCGAACACCTTTGATCATTTCGGGCCCTGCCGAGGACCGTTCCGAGCTTTATGTCCAAATCGACAAGCTGATCCCCGATCTGCAAGAAGACCACTACGCGGTTGATGAGAAAACCAAGAACGTCACATTCACCGACGACGGCAACGATTTCCTTGAGCAACATCTTCAGGCGCGTGGTTTGTTGCCGGAAGATCAGTCGCTTTATGATCCGGAATCGACAACCATTGTTCATCATGTAAACCAA
The DNA here is from genome assembly GCF_058892305.1 of Pelagimonas sp. NCBI lineage: Bacteria > Pseudomonadati > Pseudomonadota > Alphaproteobacteria > Rhodobacterales > Roseobacteraceae > Pelagimonas > Pelagimonas sp. The sequence continues at coordinate 73,394 of NZ_JBZXVN010000005.1, read as the reverse complement.
GGCCTGCGCGCCCATGTTTTGTTTACAAAGGACAAGGATTACATCGTTCGCGACGGCGAGGTTGTTTTAATCGACGAATTCACCGGACGTATGATGGCTGGGCGTCGGTTGTCCGAAGGGTTGCATCAGGCGATTGAAGCCAAGGAAGGCTGTAAAATTCAGCCAGAGAACGTCACCTTGGCCTCGGTAACCTTCCAGAACTATTTCCGTCTTTATGACAAATTGGGCGGCATGACCGGTACGGCGGCGACAGAAGCCGAAGAATTTGCCGAAATCTATGGGCTAGGCGTTGTCGAAGTTCCGACCAACCGCCCCATCGCTCGAATTGATGATGACGACAAAGTGTACCGCACCGCGCGCGAAAAATTTGAGGCGATTGTCGAAGAGGTCAAGCTTTCTCACGAGAAAGGTCAGCCGGTCTTGGTTGGCACAACCTCGATCGAAAAGTCCGAGATGCTAAGCCAAATGTTGACGGCTGCTGAGTTGCCGCACAACGTTCTGAACGCCCGTCAGCACGAACAAGAAGCCCAAATCGTTGCCGATGCCGGTAAACTTGCGGCCGTGACCATCGCCACAAACATGGCTGGCCGCGGGACCGACATCAAACTGGGCGGCAATGTCGAGTTCAAGATCATGGAGGCCATCGCCGCCGATCCTGAAGGTGACCCAGAGGCGATCCGTCTGCGGATCGAAGAAGAGCACACCACCGACGAAGCCGCCGTCAAAGAGGCCGGTGGCCTTTATGTGTTGGCGACGGAACGCCACGAAAGCCGTCGGATCGACAACCAGCTGCGCGGCCGTTCCGGCCGTCAGGGTGACCCGGGCCGCTCGTCCTTTTTCCTAAGCCTCGAAGATGACCTGATGCGGATCTTTGGATCGGAACGGCTTGATAAAGTGCTGTCCAGCCTTGGTATGAAAGAAGGCGAAGCGATCATTCACCCCTGGGTGAACAAATCGCTGGAGCGCGCCCAAGCCAAAGTCGAAGGCCGCAACTTTGACATTCGTAAGCAGCTTTTGAAATTCGATGACGTGATGAACGATCAACGTAAGGTGATCTTCTCGCAGCGTCGTGAAATCATGGAAGCCGAGGACCTGTCGGAAATCGTACAGGACATGCGTCACGAAGTGATCGACGAGTTGGTCGACATCTATGCGCCTGACAAAACCTATGCCGAACAATGGAACATGCAGGGCCTATATGCTGCGTCTATTGAAAAACTGGGGCTTGATCTGCCGCTCATCGGCTGGGCCGATGAAGATGGCGTTGATCAGGACGTGATCCGCGAACGTCTTGAAGAAGCCAGCGACACGTTGATGGCCGAAAAAGCCGAGGCCTTTGGCGCGGACACCATGCGCCAGATCGAAAAACAGTTCCTGTTGCAAACCATCGACGGCAAGTGGCGTGAACACCTGTTGACGCTCGAACATCTGCGTTCGGTTGTTGGGTTCCGGGGCTATGCCCAGCGGGATCCGTTGAACGAATACAAAACCGAGGCGTTCCAGCTGTTTGAAAACTTGCTCGAATCTCTGCGTGAAACCGTCACCACCCAATTGGCTCAGGTTCGTCCGATGACGGAAGATGAGCAAAAGGCGATGATGGCAGAGATGATGCAGCAGCAAATGGCGCAACAACAAGCCGTTCAGCAGGCCGCAGATGCGTCATCAGCACCAGCACAACCAGCCGATGCACCAGAGCCGCTCATCGCCGGTTTTGATGAAAATGATCAATCGACCTGGGGTAACCCAGGCCGCAATGATCCTTGCCCATGTGGCTCTGGCAAGAAATTCAAACACTGCCACGGCAGCCTCGCCTAAACACCTAACGGCGGAGTCAGCGGTCAGATTTACCGCGCAGAAATGCCCAAATGACTCCGCCCCCCTGCCCCAGACCTGCCACGTTTGGCTGCCAATCTGCACCCTGATCGTAATAGACAGGAGGCCAAAATGGCGCGTCTCAAGAGTTATCTACTGGCTGGTACAACCTTGGTCTGCGCCTTGGGTATTGGCTACGTCATGCAATTCGGCCTCGCCCTTCCGGGTCAGAGTAAATCCGCTCAGGTCGGCCCGCTGGAAGTCTCGGACATCACCGAAGTCTCCTCAGCGACCGCCCTTCCCCTACCGCCAACTGACTTGCAGTTTGATATTGAAATGCCCGGCCAATCTGTTGAGCTTGCGGCCGCCGATGCCGGTTTGATCGGCACCGAATTGCCACAGGAAAACAGCGCTGAAAGCTTTGGCTGTGACGTTCGCATGGAAGCAAGCCCTGCCGCTGGTGCGATGGTTAACCTATCGCTGTCCTCAGCTTGCCACGCCAGCGAGCGTGTCACAATCCATCATCAGGGTATGGTGTTCACCGAAGTTATGCAGCCCGACGGCTCCCTTGACGTTTCCGTGCCTGCCCTTGCCGAAGCGGCCGTCTTCATGGCGTCCTTTGCAAGTGGTGACGGCGCGATGGCAACAGTTGAAGTGACCTCGATGCCATTTTACGACCGCGTTGTGCTGCAATGGAAAGGCGATGCAGGCCTGCAATTGCACGCCCGCGAATTTGACGCCGACTATTTCAGTGATGGCCACGTTTGGGCCTCAACGGCTGGCGATTTGACCGCGGCGGCCCGCGGCGAAGGTGGTTTCTTGACCCGCCTCGGTCAATCCGACGCGCCCGAAGCCCTCTTGGCGGAAATCTATTCCTACCCAAGCGGCACGACCAAACGCAGCGGCGAAATTGCCCTATCGGTTGAAGCCGAAGTCACAGGTGCAAATTGCGAAACCCGTGTTGAGGCGCAAACATTTGAGATGGCAGCCGGTTCCGACCTGCGTGTCCGCGACATGACGTTAGAAATTCCCGGCTGCGACAGCACAGGTGACTTTCTGGTGTTGAATAATCTTGTCCAAGACCTGACAATCGCCGCGAGGTAAATCGCGCCAGGCAGGACAAGATATGCACATTTGGCGTGCGGCGATATTCGCCGCACTTTTCATTTTAGGGATCGTGTCTTCGGCTTTGGCCCAAGACATCACCCTCCGGTCCCGCGATGGCGCGATCGAATTGACCGGCACCTTTCTTGGGTTTGACGGCGAGTTTTACCGTATCGACACCAAATTCGGCGAGCTAACCGTCGATAGCTCTGGTGTGCTTTGCGACGGCCCTTCTTGCCCATCGCTCACGGACTATGTCGCCGAACTCTCAGTGTCTGGGTCCGCCACTGTTGGCTCGGTTTTGATGCCTGCATTGTTGGAATCCTTTGCTTTGCGCAACGGGCTAAATGCCAAACGACAAACGATAAGTGACAACCGCTTTGCCTATATTCTCAGCGATACCCGCAGCGGCAAAATGGTTGGGATCTTTACCTTTCGGGTAACCAACACCGACGAAGGTTTCGCCGATCTGTTGGCCGGAGAGGCGGATATTGTCATGTCACTGCGCGAAATCCGTCCCTCAGAAATCGCGCTGGCGCGAGAGGCGGGCCTTGGCAATCTCGAAACCCCCAATCGCGCCCGAGTTTTGGCCCTGGATGCTTTGGTGCCTGTGGTCGCGGCCAATAATCCGGTTAACAAGATTTCGCTAACTGATCTCGCAAGGGTTCTCTCTGGAAAACTGTCAAATTGGCGAGAGTTAGGAGGCCCCGATGCCCCGGTCACCGTCCATGTTCGCGATGCCAACTCGGGCCTGTCGCAGGAGCTAGAGGACAAAATACTACAACCGGCTCAGACAACATTGACGGCTTTGGCACAGCGTTACAATACGAACGCAAAATTGGCGGATGCCGTCGCGAAGGACCCATTTGGCATTGGCATCGCCAGCTTTTCCGACATCGGAAACGCCAAACCTTTGTTGATTGGGGGGAATTGTGGCTTCTCGTTGCGCGCCGCGCGCCGCTCGATCAAAACCGAAGATTTCCCATTAACCGCACCTATGTTTCTATACGTTCCGGCCCGCCGCCTCCCGGCTTTGGCCCGTGAGTTTTTGACATTTACCCGCACACCACCGGCGCAAATTGTCATCCGGAGAGCGGGGTTTGTTGACCAAGCTCCCGAGGAAATCCCAATCGATTTGCAGGGAAACCGGTTCACGAATGCGGTGCTTGTGACTGATGGCGATAACTCGTTAAAGGAACTCAAACGTCTAACCCGAACCCTATCTGAAATGCGCCGACTGACCACATCCTTTCGATTTGAAACCGGATCGACCCGGTTAGATGCGCAATCCCGTTCAAATGTTCAACAACTCGCCCGCTCTCTCGAGGCCGGGATTTATGATGGGCGCAAGCTGGTGTTTGTTGGGTTCTCGGACGGGGTCGGCCCGGCGCAGGGGAATTTGACAATTGCCCGAAAACGCGCCGAAACCGTGCGCCGCGCAGTGGAACTGACTGCGGAAACAGCGGATTTGGATCAAATAGAAGTGTTGACCGATGCATTCGGTGAGGCCATGCCCATGGCTTGCGATGAAACGTCTTGGGGGCGTCAGGTGAACCGGCGGGTCGAGGTCTGGGTGCGCTAAAGGCTTGCGGTGGCAAATTCCGTGCACGGAATTTGGGCGTCTAGAGCAACCCTTCGGCTTTGAAACTCAATTCCTGCGATTTGCCGATCACCAAATGGTCATGCAAGGTCAGCCCAAGCACTTCGGCAGCTTCTCGAATTTGCTCAGTCATTTCAATATCTGCCCCGCTAGGTGTTGGGTCCCCTGACGGATGATTGTGCACAAGGATCATCGCCGTCGCGTTCAACTCTAAGGCGCGTTTGACAACTTCCCGCGGATAGACGGGGACGTGGTCGACCGTGCCACGCCCTTGCGCTTCATCGGCGATCAAGACGTTCTTGCGGTCCAAATACAGCACGCGAAATTGTTCGACCTCACCATGTGCCATTGCTGTTTGGCAATAGGTCAGCAAAGCATCCCAACTGCTCACCACGTGCCGTTTTAAAACCTTGGCTTGCGCCAAACGGTGTGCCGCCGCCTCAACGATTTTGAGTTCGGTCACAACCGCGGCGCCGACACCTTTGACCTCTGCCAATCTCATCGTAGGTGCAGAGATAACGCCGTTGAAATCTCCAAATTGGTCAAGCAACTGCCGAGCGAGTGGTTTAACGTCCTGACGAGGAATGGCACGAAACAAGACCAGCTCCAAAAGCTCATAGTCGGGCAAGGCTTCGGCCCCACCAATCCGAAAACGCTCACGCAACCGCGCACGATGATCTTTGATATAGGATGGCAACAGCTTGGAATCGGGCACCGGTTGCACCGGAGCTTCGTCCAAGTCGAACAATGCCGCTTGTGAATCTGAAAAATGTGGTCCCTGAGCCATGCCTCATCTTTGCTGAAGCATGGTGAACGAATGGTAAATGTTGTCACTCCGTTCCCACAAAGAAAAAGCGGCACCCATCTGGGCACCGCTTTCTGAAAAATCTGGGATTTGGGAAGGGGGTCTACCCTTTCATACTGTCCCAAAACCCTTTGACCGACGAGAAAAAGCTCGAGCTTTCGGGGTTGTTGTTTTCGGCTAGGCCTTCAAACTCGCGCAAAATCTCTTTTTGACGAGAGGTCAGGTTCACCGGTGTTTCGACGGCCAGTTCGATGAACATGTCACCGATGCCACCGCCGCGTAGCGCTGGCATGCCTTTGCCGCGCAACCGCATCTGGCGGCCAGATTGGCTTCCCGATGGGATTTTCACCCGCGAACGACCGCCATCAATGGTCGGCACTTCGATATCGCCACCCAAAGCAGCAGAGGTCATCGACACCGGCACTCGGCAATGCAACTCGCTGCCTTCTCGTTCGAAAATCTTATGCTCTTCGACTTCGATGAAGATATAGAGATCACCCGGAGGGCCACCACGCATGCCCGCCTCACCTTCGCCCGCAAGACGAATGCGCGTGCCGGTTTCAACACCAGCTGGGATGTTCACAGACAGTGCGCGTTCTTTTTGAACACGGCCATTTCCACCGCAGGATTTGCATGGGTTCTTGATGATTTGACCAAGGCCAGAACAGGTTGGGCAAGTCCGCTCAACCGTAAAGAAACCCTGTGTTGCCCGAACCTTACCCATACCGGAACAGGTTGGGCAGGTAGTCGGTTCTGCTCCGCCTTCGGCACCAGACCCTTCGCATTCACCACATTGCACCGAAGTTGGCACATTGATGGTTTTCTGCATTCCCGCAAAGGCGTCTTCGAGTGTGATCCGCAGGTTATAGCGCAAGTCCGCCCCGCGTGAGGCGCGCTGACGCCCGCCACCGCCGCGCTGGCCACCCATAAAGTCGCCGAATAGATCGTCGAACACATCAGAGAAGGCACTGCCGAAATCACCGGGGCCACCGCCGCCAAACCCGCCACCGGGTCGACCACCGCCACCCCCCATGCCGCCTTCGAATGCGGCATGACCGTAGCGGTCATAGGCTGCTTTCTTCTCAGGATCTTTGAGGACATCATAGGCCTCATTGATCTCTTTGAACTGAGCTTCTGCGTTTGGATTGTCCGAATTGCGATCCGGGTGCAGTTCCTTGGCCTTCTTGCGATAGGCCTTCTTGAGCTCATCTGCAGAGGCCCCTTTGGAGGCTCCTAGCAGATCATAATAATCACTTTTGGACATCTACGTCCTCCTTTCCAGGAAAGGAAAAGGGCCAGTCCGGCTACCGGACCGGCCCCCGATCAGTGTCACAAACCGGCCTTAGCCACGTTTGTCATCACCCAGATCTTCGAAGTCGGCGTCAACGATATCATCGTCGGCACCAGCAGGACCCTCAGCATCCGCAGCTGCGGGCTCTTCGCCGGCTTCTTCGGCTTGGGCTTTGTAGATCGCTTCACCAAGGCGCATTGCGACTTCGGTCACGTTCTGGATACCGGCCTTGAGCTTCTCAGCTGCAACGTCGTCTTTCTCCAGATCGTCTTTCAGCGCTGCAACCGCAAGCTCAATCGCCTCAACAGTGGACGGATCGACCTTGTCGCCATGCTCTTCAACCGATTTCTCGGTCGAGTGCACAAGGCTCTCGGCTTGGTTGCGGGCTTCGACCAGCTCTTTGCGCTCTTTATCCGCTTCGGCGTTTTCTTCGGCTTCTTGGACCATCTTTTCGATGTCCTCATCCGTCAAACCGCCCGAGGCTTGGATGGTGATCTGCTGCTCTTTACCGGTGGCTTTGTCCTTGGCACCAACGGACACGATGCCGTTTGCGTCAATGTCAAAGGTCACTTCGATCTGTGGCATACCACGAGGCGACGGTGGGATGTCTTCCAAATTGAACTGGCCGAGCATCTTGTTGTCAGCCGCCATCTCGCGCTCACCCTGGAAAACCCGGATAGTCACGGCCGACTGGTTGTCTTCGGCGGTCGAGAAGACCTGAGACTTTTTCGTCGGGATGGTGGTGTTGCGGTCGATCAGACGGGTAAATACGCCGCCCAGAGTTTCGATACCAAGCGACAGAGGTGTTACGTCGAGAAGAACAACGTCTTTGACGTCCCCCTGCAGAACACCGGCCTGAATGGCCGCGCCCATGGCAACAACTTCGTCAGGGTTCACACCCTTATGTGGCTCTTTGCCAAAGAACTTGGTCACTTCGTCAAAGACGCGTGGCATACGGGTCTGACCGCCAACCAGAACGACTTCGTCGATGTCAGCCGTGGTCAGGCCGGCGTCTTTCAACGCGGCTTGGCAAGGCTTGATAGACGCTTTGACCAGATCACCAACAAGGCTTTCCAGTTTGGCGCGGGTCAGTTTCACAACCAGGTGCAAAGGTGCGCCTGTGGCCGGGTCCATGGTGATGAACGGCTGGTTGATTTCGGTCTGAGTGGCCGAAGACAGTTCGATTTTGGCTTTTTCAGCGGCTTCTTTCAGACGCTGCAGGGCCATCTTGTCTTTGGTCAGGTCGGCACCGTGCTCTTTTTTGAACTGGTCCGCGAGGTAGTTGACGATGCGCATGTCAAAGTCTTCACCACCAAGGAAGGTGTCGCCGTTGGTCGATTTCACTTCGAACAGACCGTCGTCGATTTCCAGAATGGTCACATCGAAAGTACCGCCACCAAGGTCATAGACCGCGATGGTTTTGCTTTCTTTCTTGTCCAGACCATAGGCCAGAGCCGCCGCTGTCGGTTCGTTGATGATCCGCAGCACTTCGAGACCGGCAATTTTACCGGCGTCTTTGGTGGCCTGACGCTGGGCGTCGTTAAAGTACGCAGGAACGGTGATAACCGCCTGAGTGACTTCTTCGCCAAGATAGCTCTCGGCGGTTTCTTTCATCTTGCCGAGGATAAAGGCAGAGATTTGCGACGGAGAGTATTTCTCACCCTTGGCCTCAACCCATGCATCGCCATTGCCGCCATCAACGATGGCGTATGGAACAATGTCCTGATCCTTGGTGACTTCTGCATCGGTGACGCGGCGGCCAATCAGACGCTTCACCGCAAAAACGGTGGCTTCTGGGTTGGTAACAGCCTGACGTTTGGCTGGCTGGCCAACAAGGCGTTCGTCGTCAGCAAATGCAACGATAGAAGGAGTTGTGCGTGCGCCTTCGGCGTTTTCAATGACGCGGGCGGCAGAGCCGTCCATAATGGCAACACAAGAGTTCGTTGTACCGAGGTCGATACCGATCACTTTACCCATGTTCGATCCCTTTCTTAACAGGCGATATCACGTGGCGCTGGACCCGTAACGGCATCCGGTGCCCCGTATGGCAGGAACGCCGGTCCGGCCGGATCCGGCGCGTTCGGACGGTATATAAGGAGCCGCTTTTGTCCCTGCAAGCACCTGCAACACAGCAAATGTGCAGAATTGCTTGGCTAACGTTAGGAATCACGAAAGAAAGAGGCATGAAACCTGCAAATTCACCCGTGATCCGCCAAAAGGGCTTTGTCATTCATCCCGAATTTCTGGATCGGGCCGAACAAGAATCGCTTGTTGAGGAGTTGCGCGGGATTTTGCGGAGCGCCCCTTTGGTTCAGCCCGTGACCGCGCGGGGAAAACCGATGTCGGTGCGGATGAGCGCGGCGGGTGATTTTGGCTGGATCAGCGACAGGCGCGGCTATCGCTATGAAACGCAGCATCCAAATGGCGCAGCATGGCCCGCCATCCCAGCCTCAATTCTTAAAATTTGGTATAAAGTTGACAGCTGTCAACACCTCCCCAAACGCGACCCGGAATGCTGTTTGATCAACTGGTACGGCGAAGACGCGAAGATGGGACTGCACCAAGATCGCGACGAGGCGGCTTTCGACTACCCGGTGGTGTCTATCAGCCTTGGCGACGAGGCGTTGTTTCGGATGGGTAATGTGGACCGTGGCGGCAAAACCGAGTCGATCTGGCTGAAATCCGGCGATGTTGTTGTGATGGGTGGTGACGCACGGCTGGCGCATCACGGTGTGGACCGGCTCCGGTTTGGGTCATCAAGCTTGCTGCCGCAAGGCGGGCGGATCAACTTGACTTTACGTGTTGTGACGTGACCGAAACGGACTACCAATCCCGTTCTTGATCCTGTTTCTTCGCCAGTGCTAACCTGATATTGCGCGTTTTGATCAATGAGACATTTTAGTCATGCCCTTTTTACGCCTTGTCCTTGGCCTCGTATTTTTGACGACGTCCGCCCTTGCCGACCCCCCAATTTTGCCGGCCAATCCCCAATGGTTAATGATTGACCGAAATCGCGAAGTCTTTGTTCGAAAGTCGGATCAAGTCACCGGGGGATGTTGGCGCAACACTCAAAGGTCGATTGACGAAGTTAGCCTCGAACTCATTCGCAGTGGTTTTGACATTGCCAAAACTGATGATTTTGGAACCATCGCTGAGGTAACTGCAATTGGTTACGCCCTGAATCAGTACAATTGCGCAGTTATCGTTCAGATCAATGTTTGGACGCCGGTGCTACAGGACGTGATCGTAGATGGCAAAGAGTTCACCAGCATTTACCGACACAAGATTTGGAGCACATCTTCAATTTTGACAGGACCAAAAAACGGCATGAGCAGCCGGGTCGCGCAAACTCATCGCCACATGGTTCAGAGCTTTCTTCTAGATTTAGCATCCGAAACGAAAAACGTTCTCACACAAGCCGCTCGGAACTGATCAAGGTGCCATCAGACGACAACAGCCATGCATCATTTTCTGCGCCTCGCCAGTCACAAAAACCGTCGCCTCTATCCCGGTAAATGTTTCAATCATCGTACTCCAGCATTGCTCGGTTTCGATCAAGGCCGAAACATGCAGCGTGCCGTCGCTGGCCATAATGGCCGTTGCGCGGGTATTTTCACTTGCCGTCGCGATCGGACCAGACGCAAGATGCCGCCCTGGCCCTTCGTATCCGGCGCGATAAATCACACCCTCCCCCTCTGCGTAGCGTAGGGACCATGCCGCTTCGGAGCCGGAACATTGCAAATACGGCCATTCTGGAAAAGTAGCCCCCGGAACAATCTGCAAATAGCGCGCAAAGACCCACCCCATGCCCGCCTCTCCGGCGCTGACCTGTGCCCACCGACCTGACGCGTCCAAGGCTTCAATTTGAACATAGTCCGCATCATGGGCCAAAACGCCGATTACTTGCCCCTTGGAAGAAGGTTTAGAACGGATGTTCAGAGTGTCATCAGAGGCCACATCCACAACATTGTAGAGCGCTGGAAAGGACTCCGCCAAGGCCGCCGAAGACATCAACAGAAAAACCGTCAGCATCTTGATAATGTCATTTACTCCGATTGGATCGAGCAGCAACCCGACAAAACTTCCATGTTATATCCGCTGATCACAACGGTTCCGTTCAGGCCGAACAAGCGGTCCGACATGCCATCGGAACAAATTTCCTTGTCCATCACAATTGCAATATTTTCCCCCTGTGCGCTCCCTAAAATAGCAAAGGGGGCCGGGCGGGCATTGGCGGCGCGGGCAAGCCCCATCTGGAACGGGCGGTCATGTCCTTCGGGGGTCGACAAAATCGCAGGGCCGCCGTTTTGCACATCAAGAGACCAAAACGGTTCGGTCCCGAAACAATTGAAATGCACGGCGTTTGGCAGCGCCGTGTCAGGTTGCTCGGCCAGAAACGTCATCGAGGCCCATCCCGAGCCTTCGTCAACATTGACCCGGCCCCAGTTGTCCTGAACCTCGACCACTTCGACCGACTTGGCATCAAAGGCCAAGGTGCCGATGATATTGGCCCCTGCCATCGGACGGGTCCGAACATTCAGCACGTCATCAGAGGCCACACCCGTCACATCAAACAGGGCTGGCAAATCTTGGGCAACCGCCGTCGTTGCGGTGGCAAGCATCAGGGCAAGGGCGCGGATCAGCATAGGAAACTCCTTGGTCAATTGACCCAAGACTATGCGGAACATCGGTTTTGCCAAAGTGCGGTATTCCATAGTCCGGAATACCGTCTAATCTTAGCGACGGGCCCCCCAAGAGGCCGAGGCATGTTTGCGGGTGTAAAATTCACCCATCAAGCCAATCATGATAAGAAAGATCGACAGATACAGGGCGTATTCCCAGCTGGAATTACGAGGGCTGTAGTCGAGAAACGCAAAACCGCGCGATTGGTCGATACAGTGGAACAATGGGTTCCAATCAAACATGGTTAGCATGTAGGGCGGCAAGGTGTTTGCAACGAACATCTTGCCAGAAGCAATCATATTTGCGCGCTGATACACCGTTGAGATGATGCCGACCGGGGTTGGGAACCACGGTTTGGCGGCCAAAAACACCATTCCAATTGCCGCGCCCGAGAACCAAGCAAGCAAGACCATGCCCAGACACCCAATCGGATCATAGATTTCCAAAAGGACACCAGGGGCAAAGGCCGCGTCATAGACAAACAAAATCGCAACAAGCGACAGAACCTGAATGTACAGTGTGCTGATCATCGCGGCTGCAATCGCAATCGCCGTGTTCATCGGGGCGTGTTGCATCATCGGACTTGCCGGACCTTCGGACCCGGACACCGCACCCAGTGTTTTGGAATGCGTCATGTAGAGGAAAATCCCGGTCATGATATAAACCATGAAATCGCCACGCAGCGCCGTTCCACGCAGGCCCAGAATTTGGAACATCACATAAAACGCCATGACGAAAACAATCGTCTGCAGCATGTTCATAAAGATCGCCATAAAGGCGTTCCCGTGGGATTTACGCACAGATCGAACAGAATTGTGGTAAATCAGTTCAGCAATATAAATTGCCGAGCCCAGCCGAGACCGGGGTGTTGTCATCTGAAACATGGGGCGCTGCTCCGATACGCGGCCTGATACTTTCGGCATTCTTGCCGTTCTTGTTGAATGGCACCATAAGACGCAAAGGCTTTCAAATCAATAAAACCCGACATTTTGCCGGGAAGGGGACATTTCGTGGACTATTCGGAACTGACAACAGTGATCCGCAAGCTGGCACTGGAGGCCGGTGACAAGATCATGGAGATCTACAACGCCGACGATTTCGACGTGAAAGTGAAATCGGATGACAGCCCGGTGACCGAAGCGGACGAAGCCGCAGACGCGATCATCTCGGCCGGATTGCGCGCCACTTTTCCCGATGTCGCCCTTGTCACAGAGGAACAAGCCGACAGCCATGGTGTTGACGCCAAAACCTTTTTGATCGTTGATCCGCTGGATGGCACCAAGGAATTCATCAAACGCCGCGGTGATTTCACCGTCAACATCGCCCTGGTCGAAGACGGTGTACCGGTGCGCGGTGTGGTCTATGCCCCGGCCCGCGAACGGATGTTCTATACTCTGGCAGATGGATCAACCGTCGAAGAGATGGGTCCCTTTGACAAAGACACCGCCGGCGAAACCAAAGCCATCTCTGTTAGCACACCTGACAACAGCGCGTTGATGTTGGTCGCGTCCAAATCACACCGCGATCAAGCCACCGAAGATTACATCGCCAAATATGCCACCAAAGACAGCAAAAGCGCCGGATCGTCGTTGAAGTTTTGCCTTGTCGCCACGGGTGAGGCCGATTTGTACCCACGCGTTGGCCGCACGATGGAATGGGACACCGCCGCAGGTCAGGCCGTGTTGCATGGTGCCGGTGGCAAAGTTGTGCGTTTCGACGATCACACCCCGTTGGTCTATGGCAAAGACGGTTTCGCAAACCCGTTCTTTATCGCCTACGCGCCGGGCGTTGAGCTGCAAAAGGCCTAGTGCATGGCCTTGTCCGTCAGTGTGGTGGTTGTGAGCCGGGGCCGCCCCCAGGCCCTTGCCCGCTGCCTGATGGGCTTGGCCCAACTTGACTACGCCCCATTCGAAGTGATTGTGGTGACTTGCCCGGATGGGGAAGCCATTGTGCGCGCCCGGCCGGATGCGTCATTCATCAAGCTTGTTGGCTTTGACGTCCCCAACATCTCAGCGGCCAGAAACCTTGGCATCGCACAGGCAGCGGGTGACGTTGTCGCGTTTATAGATGACGACGCGGTTCCCGAACCGCTCTGGCTTGCACATTTAACGGGTCCGTTCGAGCAACCCGATGTCTCAGCCGCCGGTGGCTATGTCATCGGGCGAAATGGCATTTCATTTCAGTGGAGGGCCCGGACGGTAGATTGCACCGGCACGCCGTCCCCCTACCCCCTACCGGACACAAGGCCGGTTGTACCAAAAATCCCCAATGGCCATGCCCTCAAGACGGAGGGAACAAACATGGCGTTTCGACGGACTGTTCTTCGGGAATTGGGCGGGTTTGACCCCCAGTTTCACTTTTACCTAGATGAAACCGACCTCAACATGCGCCTTGCTCAACAGGGCCATCAAACCGCTATAGTGCCTCTCGCTCAGGTCCATCACGGTTTCGCAGAAAGTGAGCGGCGAGAGGCGTCGCGCGTCCCCAAGGACCTGACCCAAATTGGGGCCTCGCAGCGCGTGTATCTAAGGAAATTTTGCCCCAAAGCGGATCAGGACCGCGCTTGGGTGGCCTTTTGCGAAGAGCAGAGGTTGCGGCTGTTTCGATTTGCCAAAAAGCGTCAACTAAACGCGGAACGGATGGCGCAATTACTGCGCGGATTACAGGATGGCGGAGCCGAAGGTCAAAGGCGGCCCATCACAACCCTGCCAGTCCCAAAGGCAGTTGCACCGGCGTTTCAGGACTTTCCCGGACGTCCCAACGCCCCACGCGTCGTGTTGGCCGGTCGGATTTGGCAAGCCCCTAGATTGCGACGTCGTGCTGCCGAACTGGTCGAAGACGGCAGCATTGTGAGCTTGTTCATTTTTCTACCAAGCCCAAGGTTCCATACGGTTTCGTTTACAAGCGGTGGGTATTGGGAACAATTTGGCGGAAGATTTGGGCGCAGTGAACGCACCCAGCGCTTCTCTCGTTACTGTCGGTTCGCGACACGAGTGAACGAAGAACAGGACCGAGTATCCGCAGTCCGCGGCTAAATTGTACAGAAAAACCGCCATTTCGCAGCAGAACTACAACGAATTGGAAACAATACCCGGTTATTCAGCCTATCGTATCAAAAATTTGGTAGCGACCTCAAAAATCGCGTGCGATAAGCTGTCAAAAGATAAAAACAGGAGCAGACCGATGCGCAAGAAGGTCACGAAAGCCATTTTTCCCGTTGCAGGTATGGGAACCCGCTTTCTTCCGGCAACCAAATCGGTACCCAAAGAGATCATGACTTTGGTCGATCGTCCGCTGGTCCAGTATGCCATTGACGAAGCGCGCGCCGCTGGGATCAAAGAGTTCATTTTTGTGACCTCGCGCGGCAAAGGGGCCTTGGAAGATTATTTTGACCACGCGCCACAACTCGAACAAGAGCTGCGCAAAAAGGGCAAGGATGAACTTCTCGACATTTTGAAGTCCACAAACATGGACTCAGGTGAAATCGCCTATATCCGCCAGCACCGGGCCCTTGGCTTGGGACATGCTGTTTGGTGCGCCCGCCGATTGGTCCACAACGAACCCTTTGCCGTCATGCTACCCGACGATGTGATCGCCGCCGAGAAACCATGCCTACAGCAAATGGTTGAAGCCTACGAAGAAACCGGTGGAAATATGGTCGCCGCAATGGAAGTTCCTGCGGAAAAAGCCTCTAGTTACGGTGTCTTGGACATCCAAGAGGACATGGGAAATATGGTCAAAGTCAAAGGCATGGTTGAAAAACCTGCCGTTGACCAAGCGCCGTCTAATTTGGCCGTCATTGGCCGTTACATTTTGTCGCCTGATGTCTTCCGCCACCTGAACAGGATCAAGTCCGGTGCTGGTGGTGAAATTCAGCTCACCGATGCGATTGCCCGCGAGATCACCGAGGGCAATGGCGTTTACGGCTATCGCTTTCGGGGCCAACGCTTTGATTGCGGGTCCAAAAGCGGCTTCTTGCAAGCCACCGTGGCATTTGGCCTATCGCGCGATGATCTAAAAGACGACCTCGAAGGGTACTTGCACGAAATCATGTCTGCACGAAAAGCGGCGGAATAGACCTTTGGCACATGTTTTAGTAACTGGTGGCGCGGGCTATATCGGTAGCCATGCCTGTAAGGCACTAAAAGCCGCCGGGTTTACGCCCGTGACCTTTGACAATCTGTGTACCGGCTGGCAGGACGCGGTGAAGTTCGGGCCATTTGAACGCGGTGATCTAACGGATCGGGCCCGGTTGGATGAGGTTTTTGCCAGATGGCAGCCCGTCGCCGTGATGCATTTCGCAGCGCTTAGCCAAGTTGGCGAAGCCATGGCCAAACCCGGCATGTATTGGCGCAATAATGTCGAAGGATCACTGACCCTGATCGAGGCCGCCGTCGCCGCCGGATGTCTGGACTTTGTGTTTTCCTCAACTTGCGCAACTTACGGCGAACACGACAACGTTGTTCTGGATGAAAACACGCCGCAAGAGCCGCTGAATGCCTATGGGGCCTCAAAACGCGCGGTAGAAAACATATTGCGCGACTTTGAGGCCGCTTACGGATTGCGCCATGTGATCTTTCGATACTTCAATGTGGCTGGTGCGGACCCAGAAAGCGAGGTTGGAGAACATCATCGACCCGAAACTCACCTCATCCCGGTCATGTTAGAGGCGATTGATGGCAAACGCCCGGCGCTAACCATTAACGGCACCGATTACGAGACGCCCGATGGCACCTGCATCCGTGACTACGTGCATGTCTGTGATCTGGTTGATGCCCATGTTCTTGGCCTGAAATGGTTGCAAGACGGCAAAGGCAGCCAGGTTTTCAATCTTGGCACCGGCAGTGGGTTTTCGGTCAAAGAAGTCATCACTTCCGCCGGTACCGTCACCAATCAGGAAGTCCCCTGTTCCGAAGGACCACGCCGTGCCGGAGATGCCACCAAGCTGGTATCTGGGTCCTCGCGCGCCAGTGAGGACCTTGGCTGGAACCCGACGCGATCAACGATGGCAGAGATGATTGCAGATGCATGGCGGTGGCACAAAAATGGCCATTACGACGCCTGAGGCTCCGACCCGACTGCTTGACCTGACACGGTTGATAAGCCGGGCGGG
This sequence comes from Pelagimonas sp., assembly GCF_058892305.1. Classification (NCBI taxonomy): domain Bacteria; kingdom Pseudomonadati; phylum Pseudomonadota; class Alphaproteobacteria; order Rhodobacterales; family Roseobacteraceae; genus Pelagimonas; species Pelagimonas sp. The sequence continues at coordinate 56,986 of NZ_JBZXVN010000005.1, read as the reverse complement.
TCGTCCGATGACGGGTGTCGACCGGGTCGAATTCGCCTATCTAGACAACCTATTAGACCAAGGAGAGCTTTGGGGCTTGATCCGTAGTTCATTGGGTTATGTCTTGCTAGACCCTGCTGGATGTACCGCGCTACGTGATCGAATTCTTGATCAGAATTGGGGGCCGGCGGACCGGTTGTCAAAACTGCGCAAGGGGCTGCATCCGGTACGCCGTCAGGCCGAAACCTACTTGCGCAGAATATGCCGCGACCGTTGTCTGCCCCTACGCCTGTCGCGGATGCTGGCGCGCCATTTGCCAATGGGTATGCATTACCTCAACACCGGTCATTCGAACCTAACCGATCGGGTGCTATCGGCCATGCGGCTCCGCAAGGCGCGGGTGGCGGTGATGATCCATGACACTATTCCGCTGGACTTTCCCCAACACCAACGCCCCGAAACCATCGCGCCCTTTCGCGCCTTTCTGAATCGGGCCTGCACCCATGCCGATGTGATCCTGTGCAACTCCCGTCAAACCGCAGACGACATTGGCCGACATGTGACCGGCCCACTCCCGGACAGGATCATCGCTCATCTTGGTGTGTCTATTCCCGAAACGGGAACAGCCCCAGAAGGCCCTTGGACCGCCCCCTATTTTATCTGCCTCAGCACAATCGAGCCGCGAAAAAACCATGCGCTTCTGCTCGATATTTGGCCAGACATTCCTGATTCTCACCTTCTGATATGCGGCAATCGCGGTTGGGAAAACCATGATGTTTTCAGTCGCTTAGATGCAAAGCCAGAGCGCATCCACGAATTGCATGATCTGCCGGATGATCAGCTTTTTGCTCTTTTGCAAGGCGCAGCCGGATTGCTCTTTCCGAGCTTTGCCGAAGGCTATGGCCTCCCGCCTATCGAAGCCGCCGCTCTTGGCGTTCCGGTGCTTTGTAGTAACCTCCCGATTTTCCGGGAAGTTCTGGGAAATATTCCCGTTTACGCAGAGGCTTCGGACAGGTATCTTTGGCAAACAACGATAATAGAGATGGCTGACCAGCATCGAACAGGTTTAAGTGGTACTCAGACGTTCACTCCTCCCTCTTGGGATGAACATTTCAAGACCGTCTTAACCTTGATCTGATAGCGACCATCTATAACGAGGGGCCGGTCAACCGGCTTGGACAAGGGCACACGATTGGGCGCATGGCAGTCATACCGACTTCGGGTTCAGCGTAAGCGCTGGCGCATTCGTGCGTTTCGCAAGCGACGCGATTTGCGCCCCGTGGCCAATCGTACTTCCGATATTGCGCCGTCTGATATCCTGTTGTTCTCGACGCAACGAAATGAAGGCGTGCGCCTACCGTGGTTTCTGAAATACTATCGGGACATGGGAGTTAACCATTTTTTCTTTGTCGACAACGACAGCACCGACGGGTCGCTTGATTACCTTGCCAAACAACCAGATGTCTCTGTTTGGACCACCCAAGCCAGCTATAAGAGATCGCGCTTTGGGGTGGATTGGCTGAATTGGCTGGCTTTGAAATACGCCCATGATCACTGGGCGCTGACTGTCGATCCGGATGAGCTTTTCTTGTATCCCTTTTGTGATACGCGCCCTTTGCGTGCCTTGACCGACTGGCTCGATGCCTCCTCGATCAAATCTTTTAGCGCCATGCTGTTGGATATGTATCCCAAGGGGCGGATCGATGCCCAACCATATCAAGCCGGGCAGGACCCGCTTGAAATTGCCTCTTGGTTTGATGCGGGCAACTACACCGTTGAAAAGAATAAACAGTTCGGAAACCTATGGATTCAAGGCGGGCCACGGGCCCGGATGTTCTTTCAGGACAAACCGAAACTGGCCCCGGCGCTGAACAAAATTCCATTGGTAAAATGGAACCGCCAATACGCCTATGTCAGTTCGACCCACAACCTTTTGCCACGCGGCTTAAATCAGGTTTACGACGAATGGGGCGGCGAAAAGGCCAGCGGCATTCTGCTGCACACGAAATTTCTCGACACCTTTGCCGCCAAAGCCGAAGAGGAATTGGCGCGCAACCAACACTATGGGGCCAGCCGCGAATATATCGCCTATGCAAACGGCGTTAAGGACAATCCTGATCTTTGGTGCAAGTGGTCTGAAAAATACATCAACTGGCGCCAGCTTGAGATTTTGGGGCTGATGTCCAAGGGGAACTGGGCATGAGTGTCGGGATCGTCATGCTGGTCCACACCGCGCTTGACCGCGCCGAAGAAGTTGCACGCCATTGGACACGCGGCGGATGCCCTGTTGTCATCCATGTCGACAAAATGGTGCCACGCCAAACCTATGACGCCTTTGTTGCGCGCCTGTCCGATACGCCGATGGTGTTGTTTTCCAAACGCCACCGATGCGAATGGGGCACATGGGGGCTTGTGGCCGCCTCTCAGGACGCTTCGGAACTCCTGCTCGAAAAATTCGAGGAGGTGCGCCATGTCTATCTATCATCCGGATCTTGCCTACCGCTGCGCCCCGTAGAAGAGCTTGTCGACTACCTCGAACAACGCCCACGCACCGATTTTATCGAGAGCGCCACAACCGCAGATGTCCCTTGGACCGTAGGCGGGTTGGACCAAGAGCGCTTTACGATGCATTTCCCGTTCAGCTGGCGCAAGAACCGCTACCTGTTTGACAAGCTTGTGGAGTTTCAGCGGGCAGCCGGCTACAAACGCCGAATTCCGCGCGGTTTGGTCCCCCATATGGGGAGCCAATGGTGGTGCCTCACCCGCCAAACTCTCACCGCTATTCTACAGGACCCTGAACGCGATAAGTTTGACCGTTATTTTCGCCATGTTTGGATCCCGGACGAAAGCTATTTTCAAACTCTGGCGCGGCTTTATTCCACCAATATCGAAAGCCGGTCGCTAACACTGTCCAAGTTCGACTTTCAAGGCAAACCGCATATTTTTTACGACGATCACCTGCAATTGCTTCGGCGGTCTGACTGTTTTGTGGCGCGCAAAATTTGGCCAGAGGCCGGGCGTCTTTATGATGCGTTCCTGACCGACCCCAACGGTGCCATGTCCCAGCAAGAACCCAACCCCGGCAAAATTGACCGCATTTTTGCCAAAGCAGTTGATCGGCGGACCCGCGGTCGCCCTGGCCTTTTCATGCAAAGCCGTTTCCCGAATTTGGGTTGGGAGAACGGGGTGACGGCCGGGCGTTATTCGGTTTTCCAAGGGTTTGCAGAGCTGTTTCAAGATTTCGAAAGCTGGCTTGCCCGTGCGACCGGTGCTCAGGTGCATGGCCACCTATATGGCCCTGATTGCGCTGAATTTTCCGGTGGTCAGATGGTCATCAATGGGGCCCTGTCCAATAACGCCAATCTTCGTGATGCCAACCCGCGCGCCTTTTTGACCAACCTACTTTGGAACACCCGTGGCGAGCGGCAGTGTTTTCAATACGGGCCCCATGATAACCCCAAAATCAACTGGCACATGTCGCGCGATCCCAATGCCCAGATCAGCGTGATTTCGGGCGCTTGGGCTGTGCCGCTTTTTAAATCCAATACCAATTTCGCGGAAATTCGTGCCGAAGCCGCCGCCCTGCAAAAGATTGAGAGCAAGATGCTCGATGAATTGCGAAGTCCGGACGTCAAGGCGCGGGTGCGCATTTGGACAATGGCCGAATTTATCGAAGCACCGATGGAACCCTTGCAGGTGATCATCGACGAAATCGGTCAGAAAAGCCTGCGCCGCCTTGCCGAAGCCCCGCGTTTGGAAGATTTGGCCGGTTTTGGTCAGTTCTTGCAGAACCTAAAGAACCAGGGGATGCACCCGTATCTCATGGGTGACTTCCCGGTTGACCCCGCGCCGCGCAACCTGTCCGGTGGTCATCGCAAACCTTACTTGATCAAGAAATAGGCCCTTTGAATGTCTGATCGTTTCGATTGTTTTGTGGTGTTCGCCGAAATGCGCACTGGGTCCAATTTCCTTGAGGCCAATCTAAATGCGTTTGACGGTATCACCTGTCATGGCGAAGCGTTCAATCCGCATTTCATTGGCTATCCAAACTCCGAAGACATCCTTGGCATCACTCAGGATGAACGCGACGTTGATCCCACGCGCTTGCTTGGCCAAATCCGCAAGGCCACACCAAGCGGCATTGGTGGGTTCCGCTATTTCCACGACCATGATCCGCGTATTTTGAATGACCTTCTGAGCGACCCGAAAATCGGCAAGATCATTCTGACCCGCAACCCAGTTGATAGCTATGTTAGCTGGAAAATTGCGCAAGCCACCGGTCAGTGGAAGCTGACCAATGTCAAACGGCGCAAGGACGGTCAGGCGCAGTTTGATGCAGCAGAGTTCGAACAACACCTTGCCGATTTGCAGGCCTTTCAAGTGCAGATCATGAACACCTTGCAACGCAGTGCGCAGACAGCGTTTTATGTCGCCTACGAAGACTTGCAGGATGTCGACATCATGAACGGGTTGGCGCGCTGGCTCGGGGCGTCATCGCAATTGGACAGCTTGAACACAGCGTTGAAACGGCAAAACCCACAACCCGTTTCTGAGAAAGTTAAAAATTTCGACGAAATGGAAGGATCTTTGGCGCGGCTGGATCGGTTTAACCTAACCCGAACACCAAATTTTGAACCGCGTCGTGGTCCGGTTGTCCCCTCCTATGTGGCGGCGGCAAAAACGCCCCTTCTTTACATGCCAATTCGCTCCGGCCCAGAAGCCACCGTTTGCAAATGGCTGTCTGCTTTGGACGATGTCGACGAAAACGAGCTTGAGCGGAATTTCAAGCAAAACACGCTACGGGCCTGGAAACGCCAACACCCCGGCCATCGCAGTTTTACCGTGATCCGCCACCCTTTGGCGCGGGCACATGAGGCATTTTGTTCGAAAATTCTAACCACGAAGAAAGGCAGCTTTGCCGGTATTCGTAAAACCCTTCGACGCGCCCATAACCTCCCTATTCCAGAAGGTGAGCCGGGCGACGATTACACTGTTGATGCCCATCGCACGGCCTTTACCGCCTACCTGGCGTGGGCCAAGGCCAATCTATTGGGGCAAACGGCGGTTCGGGTCGACGGGCATTGGGCAACGCAGGCCCAGTGTATCCAAGGCATGTCCGAATTCACTTTGCCGGACATGATCATCCGCGAAGACGAGATGGCGCTTTACCTTCCGGCCTTGGCCATGCAGGTGGGACACCCTGCCCCGCCCGAGCCTGTGGCAAACCCAAATTCCGCCCCCTTTGCGCTTGCCCAAATCTACGATGACCAAATCGAAGCTTTGGCCCGCGAGGCCTATATGCGTGATTACATTATGTTTGGCTTCGACAACTGGGCCTAGAAGCCGGCCAGTTCTAACGGGCGCCTTGACGCGACCGCGCATGTGACCTTGGCAAATTCGGCGCGGGTTACGCGGCTTTGACAGATTCTGTTTCCGTCAAAATTGTATAGAGCGTTGTCGGATTCGGATTTGCCCGCAGCTTGGCGCACAGGCTTGCTTCTCGCAGATTGCGAGACACCAAAGCCAAGGCTTTGAGGTGCTCTACACCGGCGTCCTGCGGTGCAAACAACGCAAAAACCAAGTCGACAGGCTGCCTGTCAACCGAGTCAAAATCCACCGGCTTTTCCAAGACCAAAAAGGATCCAACAACCGAGTTCAGACCTTCGATGCGGGCGTGTGGCAAGGCAACCCCCTGCCCCACACCAGTTGGTCCAAGCGTTTCACGCTCCATCAAGGCTTCGACAATCTCTTGAGTTGGCAGATCATAAGCCGAGGCCGCCAGATCGGCGACCTCATGCATAAGCCGCTTCTTGCTAGAAGCCGACGCAATAGTTTTGACGGCCTCAGGCTTGATGAGATCAGCGAATTTCATAGTCTACCTGTATTCAGAGCGCTTTTCGCGACACTCCGGCTTTATGGATCAATCCAGCCGATATTGCCGTCTTCACGTCGATACACGACGTTTACGCCATCCTTTTTTTCGTTGCGGAACACCAGAACCGGCGCACCGGCCAATTCCATCTGCATCACGGCTTCACCCACTGTGAGAGATGGGATTTTTGTCTCCATCTCAGCCACAATAATGGGCTGCAGCGAGTCAGGTTCTTGTGCTTCCGAATCCGTATCGCTGGCGAGGATATACGAGGATGCACCGAATATTTCAACGGGCTCTGTTCTATCTTTGTGGTGGTCTTTCAACCGGCGCTTGTAGCGACGCAGCTGTTTGTCCAATTTTTCACCACAGTCATCGAAGGCTGCATAAATTTCAGTCGCATGTGCTTTGGCTGCTGCTGTCAGCCCGGTCGACAAGTGAACCGTGGTTTCACAGACAAATTCATGTCCGCTTTTGGAGAAGATAACATTCGCATCTGTAGGGCGCTGCGAATACTTTTGTAAGACAGCCCCTAGTTCGTCTTTCACGTGGGTTTGCAAGGCGTCGCCAATGTCGATGTGCATTCCCGTGATTTGATAGCGCATGTTGCATCCTTTTTGTTTTTGGCAACCAAGACGATACGTGCTGGCCAAGGCCAGGTGTTCGGTTAGTCGCTTTTCAGGAAAGACACTTGGCAGTGGCTTGTCAAAACCCGTCCCCGCAAGCGGAAACAAAGGTCAGACAAAGATCCAGCAAACCAAAATGCCATGCCCCATTTGACGGTGGAAAGCGGGGGAGAGTCAATGACAACGATCAAGAAAATTAAGCCAACTGCCTAACAAAGCGTCGCAGGTAAAAGAATAACACCGCTCAACCAATGCGAAAGTTGTCGCCCAAATAGACGCGACGTACATTTTCGTTGCGAACCACCTCTTCGGGGGTGCCTGACATCAAAACCTGGCCATCATGGAGGATATAAGCGCGGTCAACGATCTCGAGAGTTTCGCGCACATTGTGGTCCGTTATCAAAACACCCAACCCTCGTGTTTTGAGATCCGCAACCAGATGGCGAATGTCGCCCACACTAATAGGGTCGACCCCGGCAAAGGGTTCGTCCAGCAAAAGGTACTTGGGATCCGCCGCCAAGCAACGCGCGATTTCGACCCGACGCCGTTCGCCACCCGAAAGGGCAAGCGCCGGCGCACGCCGCAAGTGTTCGATCGAAAACTCGCCCAGCAATTCTTCGAGGCGCTCGCGACGGCGGTGCCGGTTTTTCTCCGCGATATCGAGAACCGCGCCGATGTTGTCCTCAACAGACAGTCCGCGAAAGATCGACATTTCCTGTGGGAGATAGCCGATCCCCATGCGAGCACGGCGATACATCGGAAGATAGGTCGCATCGCGCCCATCAATCATGACCTGCCCACCTTCGGGGTTTACCAGCCCGGCAATGGCATAAAAGGAGGTGGTCTTGCCCGATCCGTTCGGGCCAAGAAGCGCAACCGCCTCACCTCGGTTCAAACGTAACGACACATCACGGATAACCACGCGTTTGGCATAGCTTTTGCGCAGGTGTTCAATGACCAAACCGGCCTGACCATCAGTTACTGTTAACTTTGGATCCGCCATTATTGGCCGTCCTGATTGAGAACCGTCTTCACCCGCCCCGACATCTGGGCCGTCCCGGCCTCAAGATCGACAGTCATCTTTTGCGAGGTCAGCGCGCTGGTCCCTTGGGTCAACAAGACGTTGCCTGTCATAACGACAACGCCCTTTTCAAGGGAGTAGTCGGCACGTTCCGCCTCGGCCGCCTCGGTGCCACTGACCATGGTTACGCCGCCGGTGGCTTCCATCCGCTGGATTTCCTGGGCCGCCTCGGAATAGACCACCAAGACCCGCGGTGCCGCCAAGCGCATCTCACCCTGCGCAATAATCACGTTGCCAGTATAAAGAGCCGTGCCGTCCTTTTGGTTCACCGACAAGGAATCTGCGGTGACTTCAACCGGGGCTTTGGTGTCTTGGTTCCCACCAAAAGACACCTGCGCCCCTTGCGCAAAACTCATAACGGGTAGCAGCACAGCTGCAAAGATAACGGCAATCAATCGGGTCATGCGGTGGCACTCACTTGTTTTGTGGCAGATATAGCAGTTTTACGCCGCCCGTGAACAACATTTGTATGTCTTCGCTGCCCGGAGCCGTTTCAATTCTCATTTTCCCCGCTTCGAGGGTTCCCAATGGCCCCTCCCCGTGTACAGCACCGTCGCTTTCGGCTTCGATCCGATCGATCCCAGACACAAGCGTTTGCGTGGTCAAAACGTACCCGGTTGAGCTTTCGATGCGGACGCCGTCGTGAAGTGTGAGCTGCTGGTCACCGTCTCGCAAGGTGGCCCGCTCAGCGTCGAGACGGATTTCAGAGCCATCTTGCATCTGCAACCGCGCCGACACCTCCTCAGCCTCGATTTCACCCGACGGCTTGGGCAAAGCAGATCGCGCGGTCATTGTCACCAGATCACCGCGCTCGGTTGTTCCGGCATAATAAGGTGCGCTGACCATTTCGGTCACCGCATCACCGGCCCGCTTCAAGGCATCTGCGAACGGCACTTCGTTCACTGGATCATTGCTACGTGAAAAGAGGAATATCGTCGACAAAAGCCCCAGCGCCACAACGGGGAGCAGGATTTTTAACCAGGCTATGACGTTGGAATAGAGCCCCTGGGATCGGGCCATGGATCAGCCCCTTCTCTCTTCAGGCATGGGCGAAAATATCGCTGTCTGGCCAACCTTCCAGGTCAAGCAACGCGCGGGTCGGAAGGAAGTCAAAACACGCCTGCGCCATTTCGGTGCGGCCTTCGCGCGCCAACCGGTCGTTCAGGGCCTCTCGCAACCGATGCAAATACAAGACATCTGAGGCCGCGTAATCCACCTGTGCTTTGGTGAGCTCTTGAGCCCCCCAATCACTGGATTGTTGTTGCTTTGAAATATCGACGCCAATCAATTCTTGGGTCAGGTTCTTCAAACCATGTCGGTCGGTATAGGTGCGCACCATCTTGCTGGCGATTTTGGTACAATAGACCGGTGCGCTCAGAGCGCCAAAGGCATGATACATCGCCGCAATGTCAAACCGACCGTAGTGAAAGAGCTTGAGAACCGTCGGATCAGTCAAAACGCGTTCCAGATTTGGGGCTGATTTTTGACCTTTGGCAACCTGAACCAAATGAGCGTTCCCATCGCCACCCGACAGCTGGACAACACACAACCGGTCGCGCCGAGGAACCAAGCCCATGGTTTCACAATCGATGGCCACAATTTGGCCCAAGTCCAAGTCATCCGGCAAATCGCCCTGATACACGAGATTGGCCACGAATGCCCCTTTCTTTGCTGCCTGATCCATACATGCCTGCGTCCGACATATCGACCGAGGGTCTGGCTTTCAACTCACCGACTAGGGCACCTGCGCCATATTTCGCCGCCCACCGTCCCAATTCAGACCAGATTCGGGCGAAATTGGGCGCAAATGTGACGAAAGCGTGCCCCGATTCGGGCGCAATCCTCACGCTTTTCCGAAAATTGTAACATTCCGTGATGGGATGATTTCGTGTGTAGATTGTTGCCTTCGGTGCCGGCCTGACGCTCATCCTCTCCGATGCGCATCCTTGGCCCCAAACGCCACCACTAGGGGATTATCGGGAAATGGCTTCATTTTGCACAGTTTCATTGTTTCCGTATTGCCGCCTAATGCCATTTCATTCGCCGCGGCGGGGCCATATTTCGTATCCGCCATTCCGGCCAAGCCGCAGTTCGTTTCCCCCCTGGCAACAAAGATCCCGAGATGTGACGATTACTGTTTCCGCAACCAAGACCCCGTGCGGCAAACCTTTTGGCCCTCGCCGCTGATGCCATTTAGCGTCAAATGAGAGGTACGGGGAATAAAAACCGGCGTGTCTCATATCTGAAAACGAGTAGATTTGTGTCGCCGCAACCCATTCATTCCACAACACATTTCAACCTAAAAGTGTAATGCAACGCCGATGTTGACGCAGAAGCGCCTCATTGTCATAACAAAGAGGTCGAGCGGATATGACAAATTCACGTCACATTTCGCACAAACCGGCACTTGGGGGTTAGTGCTTCACTTCGGGAGTAAATGGTCAGTCTGCTGCTTTAAACTGCGCCTAGATCTGTAAAACTTGAGGCGATTTCGCCGAAACCTTTCAACGTTCCGTCTGCTCGGAGCGACGGTCAAGTTTTGCCTGAACCTAGCCAGAACCGCTTCGGGTCCTGAACATGCTTCCGTCACGATTGGCTCAAGGGAGGTCAACTTGACACTGCACATTCGCCAGCCGCTGCCCACGGCAACAATCGATGCCCTGATTGACGAAGCACTGTTCGCAAAGTCGAGCGCGTCTTCTTATCGTGATATGTTCAAGCGCTCCTTGGACGTTACGCTGGTTCTGATCGCAGCCCTACCTGTTCTGTTCTTCGTACTGGTGTTCGCAGCGCTGGTTGCGCTGGACGGCAAGTCGCCGTTCTACATGCAAAAGCGTGTTGGCCAGAACGGTCGCATCTTCCGCATGTGGAAGCTGCGCTCGATGGTCACCAATGCCGACGAAGCACTGGCCAAGCACTTGGCCGCTGATCCCGCCGCGCGTGTTGAGTGGGACCGCTTTCAGAAACTAAGCCGTGACCCGCGCATCACCAAGATCGGTCAACTGATCCGCAAGACCTCGATCGACGAGCTGCCGCAGCTTTGGAACGTTTTGCGCGGTGACATGTCCTTGGTTGGTCCGCGCCCTATGATGCCCTGCCAGCAGGAAATCTATCCTGGCACCGCCTATTATGCGCTGCGCCCTGGTATTACCGGTTTCTGGCAGACATCGGTTCGCAATGAATCGAGCTTCTCTGAGCGCGCCGCCTTTGACACGGCTTACCTGCGCGAGCTGTCTTTTGTCACCGATGTAAAAACCATCCTAAAGACGTTCAAAGTTGTTGTTCGCGGCACTGGCTGCTGATCGCATATTATCCAACCATGACTGGCCCCGTCATTTTGGCGGGGCTTTTCTGTGTTTGACCTTGGGAAACTGCGTGGCCATGTTAAGTGCGCACAAAAGGAGTTGGCATGCCCCCGAGCATTTCGTTTCTAGATCATTTGGTGTTGACGGTCGCAGATATCCCAAAGACCATCCATTTTTACGAGACCGTCCTTGGGATGCAGTCCACAGAGTTCACCCCGGCGGATGGGTCGACTCGCTGGGCGCTTGCCTTTGGGACGCAAAAGATCAATTTGCATCCGGCCGGAGGTGAGTTTGACCCCAAGTCAGAACATCCAACACCAGGAAGCGCCGATTTGTGCTTCTTGTCTGATCAGCCTCTAAGCGAATGGCAGCCCCATTTGTCGAGTCATGGGGTACAAATAGAAGAAGGCCCCGTGCCGCGAACCGGGGCAACGGGACCTATCTTGTCACTCTATATACGTGATCCCGATTGCAACCTGATCGAAATCTCTAATCGCGCTTAGGGTTCTGACCCTAGCCTCGTTTGGCTTCGGCGCGCAGTTTGTCCATTAGGACTTGCAAGTTTTCCACCGTACGGTCGTTGGTCAAGCGCCCCTCGTCATCAAACTGATTGAAGGACTGGGCCAATCCGATTTCCGGGCCGGTTACAAAACGCGGCTGCGAATAAACCAAAGCCTCACGCGTGGCCACCTGAGCGCGTTCACCGCCGGAGCGACCCGCCGCCGCCGAGATAATCGCCACAGGTTTGTCTTGCCATGGGTTTCCATCAACTCGGCTTATCCAATCAAAAGCGTTCTTGAGAACACCGGGAATGGATTTGTTGTATTCCGGAGTAGAGACAATAATCGCATCGGCGCCTGCAATCAGGTCCGCAGCGGCCTGAACCACAGCGGGCACTCCTTCGGCCTGTTCGAGATCGCCATCATAAAGCGGGAAACGAATGTCCGCGAGCAATAGCTCTGCTGACCCAAGAAGCCGTGCAGCTTCTTTCACAAATTTTGTATTGGTTGAGTCAACGCGCAATGCACCGCTGATCCCGACAATCTTAAGCTCTGCCATCTTCATCTCCTATCAACGTGTTACATAGGTCATAGAAAACAGAAAACGCCGCGTCCATTCGCGGCGTTTCCATAGGGTATGTGCATTTACGCACCTAAGTTGGGAAAACCCAATCAAGCGTTCGGAAGAATAACAATCTCAACCCGGCGGTTTTGAGCCTTGCCTTCTGGTGTCAGGTTGGAAGCAAGCGGTTGATCTTCGCCCCGCCCAATGGATTGCACGCGGAAAGAGGGAACACCCTCGGACAATAGCACATTGGCAACTGAACGTGCACGACGTTCAGACAAGTCAAGGTTATAGGCCGCTTCGCCATCACTATCGGTATGCCCGATCACCTGCGCCGTGGTATCCGGATAAGCCAACAGGCTTTGCGCAACATCCCGCAAGTCGGCGGTGAGGGTTGGGCGCAGCTCGGCACTGTCCGTTGCAAACAGAATGTCCTGCGGCATGGTCACAATCAGGCGATCACCCGTGTTGCGAATACCAACATCATCGCCCAGTTGCTGACGCAGCTCAGCTTCTTGTTTATCAAGCTGGTTGCCAATAAGGCCCCCCGCCGCGGCACCGACCAAAGCACCGGCCACAGTCGCCCGATTGCGTTCGCCCTTGTCATCGCCACCGGCAAGCCGGCCGGCAACAGCACCAAGGCCCGCGCCAATCAACGCCCCGGTCTTGGCTTTTCGGTTGGGGTCAGTTTCTTCGAAAATCGGACCAGTGGTACAGGCGGTCAGGCCCAGAGCGGCCGCAGCCGCAAGAAAAATCGGGGAAGTTGCCCGGATCATGATATGCCTCTTTCGTGTTTTCGCCCCTTTGAATGGGGTCATTCACTGCTGATATACAATATCATGGTGCCTGAGTGCACGGGTGTCACGGGGAAATCGGCAAATTGCTGCCCATGATAGCTCGGTCACACGTCCACGCGCGCCGCTTCCCAAGCAAGGATCGCCCGCTTAACCGGTAACCCCCAATGATAGCCCCCAAGTCCACCGGATTTGCGTAAAGCCCGATGGCAAGGAATCAGAAAGCTGATTGGATTTCGCCCGACGGCTGTGCCCACGGCCCGCACAGCTTTGGGTTTCCCAATACTCCCGGCTAGCTCGGAATAACTTGTGACATACCCCGACGGGATACGCATCAAAGCTTCCCAAACTTTGATCTGCATCGGAGACCCTATCAAATAGAGCGGCACCTCGCCCTCTTGTTGCACCCCAAAAGCGCTAAGAACCCAGGGCCGCAAGAACATCGGATCCTCGATAAAATCAGCCTTGGGCCACCGCGAGAGAAGGTCCTCAAACGCAGCGGCTTCGCCACTTTCCGAGGCAAAAGCGATCCCGCAAATGCCTTTGGCCGTACCGGTGACCAAGGCCGGGCCAAACGGGCTTTCGAACCAGCCCCAATAAATGGTCAACCCGGCCCCGCCTTTGGCGTAATCGCCGGGGCTCATCGCCTCCCATCGCAAAAAGAGGTCGTGCAATCGACCGCTTCCGGACAATCCGGTGGCATGAGCGGTTTCAAGCGTCGTAAACCGTTCAGACAAAAGCACTTTGGCGTGGCCCAATGTCAAATATTGTTGAAAGCGTTTGGGAGACACACCGGCCCAGCGCGTGAAAATCCGCTGAAAATGGGTCGGGCTCATCCCCATGGTAGCGGCCAATTCGTCAAGGGTTGCGTGTTCGCCCATACCGTCGATCTTTTCAATCGCACGTCGCATGACATTGAAATGATAACCATCCTGAGGCAAATCTTCGGGCATGATGTGTGTCCTTTACTGTGAACACCAATCTAACGTTGCCCCGGCGTTGTCGCGACCCGGATTTTGCGAAATGATCACGCGCGACGGTTTTGACGGTCCACACTCTGGTGACGACGTTCCGACATGAGCAATGCCACCTGCGCGCGCGTTAAACACGAACGGGCAGCCCTCTCATGAAACACCCCGCGGGGCGGGCAAAGGCCGGATGCCTCCAATTGGGTAGGATTGGGAGGAGGAATAAACAGGCTCTCTGCCCATATGCCATTCACTCTGATCACCTGATGACGTGCGAACAACAGCTGGTGATACACATAACCCGACGGAGAAATGGCCGGTTTCTTCGGATCTGAGAGGAAACGCGACGGCACCAAGACCTCATCTTGACCAAACAGCAGCTGTACTTCGGCCCCCCCTAGCAGAACTTGATGATCGGGAGACACCTCAACAAAACTGGAAGGCGCTATCGGATCAACCAGCTTTGACCAGATACGCACAGGGGCCAAGCGCGTGTTGCGGCGCATGCGCAGGAGAGGCACCTGAAAACGGCCAATCCACCGCAGCGGTTGGTATCCGTCGTCGCGGGTCAAAACCTTGTCCCCACGGCAAAGCCAGGCGATTGGCACCTCGCCTTTCTGGGTCATGACCCGATTGTTGGGACCAAAAGACGGCACATCCCGGCGCCCCAAATAAGGTGCCGCTGGGGCATCTGTCGCTGCGCGCACCCCCAACAAAGGGTAAGACACCCCCGCTTGCAGAGGAGCCGAGGTGATGTAACCAACATGACTCCCATCAAGTTCGATACGGTCCAAATAGATTAGGTCGCCCCCTGGCCCTTCAACCTCATAGTAACTGTCGGTGCAAATCTTGCCACGCGCGATCTCCCCCCCGCCGCCATCGGCGGTGTTCGATACAAGCCCGGTTACGCTACTGACTGTCTTGCCTTGCTCGGCCTGAGAAAGAAATCCGTGTGGACATGAAAACACGACCCGATGTTTACTTGGGTCAAAACCAACCCGGACGCTCCAGGAATTCGATCCAGGCGTGTAAACAATGCCATTGGGTGAATAGCCAATAACGGTCGGCATCTGCGTCTTTCATCTCAGTTGGCCAACGTCGTCGCACAAATCACTTTCGATGTGATTAACCGCGACGCTGATACCCTTGCACCTTATGGGCAAAGCCGGGCATACCCCGGTTATGGCCAAGCAGATGGATTACAAAACCCTGCGTGAGATTTTCACGCGCTTTCAACAAGGCGAGCCGGAACCAAAAGGTGAGCTGAACCATACCAATGTCTATACATTGGTTGTGGCGGTCGCCCTGTCCGCCCAAGCCACAGATGCCGGTGTGAACAAAGCGACAGACAAGCTTTTCAAAGTCGCAGACACGCCGCAAAAGATGCTCGACCTTGGCGAAGACGGGGTCATTGAGCACATCAAAACAATCGGTCTTTTCCGGCAAAAGGCCAAGAACGTCATCAAAACCGCCCGCATTCTCGTTGAACAATTTGATGGTGAGGTCCCCAATTCCCGTGCAGCCCTAGAAAGCTTGCCGGGCGTTGGCCGCAAAACGGCCAATGTGGTGCTGAACATGTGGTGGGGGCATCCGGCCCAAGCCGTTGACACCCATATTTTCCGCATTGGGAACCGGTCGGGCATCTGCCCCGGCAAAGATGTTGTCGCCGTCGAACGGGCGATCGAAGACCACATACCCGTTGATTTTCAAAACCATGCGCATCACTGGCTGATCCTGCATGGGCGTTACATTTGTGTGGCGCGTAAACCAAAATGCAAGGCGTGTCACATAAACGACCTCTGCCAATTCGAGGACAAAACCGAATGAAAAAGTATCAAGTTGTCGGTATCGGTAATGCCGTTGTTGATGTTCTGACCCGCTCTGAGGACACGTTTCTTGACCTGATGGGCATTCAAAAAGGCATTATGCAACTGGTTGAACGCGATCGTGCCGAAACCCTTTATGCCGCGATGAATGACCGTGTCGAAGCGCCCGGTGGATCGGTTGCCAACACCTTGGCCGGGATCGGAAACTTGGGTCTCCCCACGGCCTTTATCGGCCGCGTTCACGACGACGCGCTTGGCCATTTCTACGCCGAAGCGATGGAAAAAGGCGGCACCGATTTCGTCAACCCACCGATGACAGACGGTGAATTGCCAACGTCGCGTTCGATGATCTTTGTTTCCCCGGATGGCGAGAGGTCGATGAACACCTATTTGGGCACCTCCGCCGAACTTGGGCCGGATGACGTTTCCGATGATGTGACCCATCAAGCCGAAATCATTTTCCTCGAAGGCTATTTGTTTGACAAAGACAAAGGCAAGGACGCCTTCCTTCGCGCCGCGCGCACCTGTCGGTCGGCGGGTGGCAAGGCTGGCATCGCCATTTCCGATCCGTTTTGTGTTGAGCGCCACCGCGAGGATTTTCTAAAACTCATCGCCAATGAAATGGATTTTGTCATCGGGAACGAGGAAGAGATCCGCTCTCTCTACCAAGATGACAGCCTTGAAAAAGACTTGGCTCGCGTGGCCGAAGTGTGTCCATTGGTGGTTTGCACCCGGTCTGGGGATGGCGTGACCATCATTCACAACGGAACACGTTACGACATTCCGGTCGAAAAAGTTGTACCCATTGATGCGACCGGTGCGGGTGACCAATTCGCTGCCGGGTTCCTATTCGGCCTCGCAACCGGGGCCGACATGGAAACCGCTGGGCGCATGGGCTGCGTTTGCGCGACCGAAGTCATCAGCCATATGGGGCCACGCCCAGAGGCCAACATGCAAGCGCTGTTCCGCCAGCATGGATTGATCGCCTAATCACAACAGCTGTCTAATACAGAGCGGGTGGCCCGGTGACGGGCTGCCCGCTTTAAATTTAGGCCTGCACGGGTTTGCCCATCAAACCTCGCATCACATCCAACCAACCCGTATGCCCGGTGACCAATTTTTGGCATTTGCGCATCAGCTTGGTCGACCTTGCTGGCAAATGTGTGGGCTGTTGTCCTGTCAGCTCAACACAAACCGCCATCGCAAAGGCGCGGGTTTCTTGACGCAGATATCCCTGCCATCCCGCTTGCTCCGCCCCAGACATTTGGATTTCGCCCAAGCCACAGGTGATACAATGCAGATCCGTTGCCAATTCTTCGACCTCCGGTGCGCCGGGGAAATCCAACTGGGTCATATGCAACTTTTTGTGCATCATTTCGTGAACAAGTGTCGATAGAAAGACCATCGGGCGCGTCATCATATCGGCGTCATAGGTGATAACGGAGGTGTTGCCATCGGATTGCCACGTCCCGCCAACCTCGCCCATAGCATTATAATCAATCCGGTATTCGGCTGGGATCATGTCCAATGGGCGCACGTCGATCGTTTGTTCAATACCCAAATGCCAGGCAATGGCATCAATCAACCCACGCGCTACGGATTGCGGGTCCCCCTTTGGCACCGGAAAGTTCTGTGCCGTGGGTGGGATCAGTTTTGTGCTGCTGCTTAGCAGGCCATTCTGGATCGCCCACTTAAAATTCTCCAAAACCATGTCTGGGTGTCGAGATCAACCATAGGGCCAAAGAACATATACCTCCTCCACTCTGAGGGGATTCAGCATAGGTTCTCTAGACCTGCAACGGTATCAATGGGCTTCAGCCCAATTTGCACCCTGTCCGGCATCCACCACCAAAGGCAAGTCAAGCTTGACCACCGGGTCCGCTGCACCTTCCATTACGCCGCGCGCCACGCCAATCAGATCATCGACAGCGCTTGCCTCGACCTCAAACAACAGTTCATCGTGAACCTGTAGCAGCATTTTGGCAGGCAGATTGGCAATGGCATCTGGCATGCGGATCATCGCACGGCGGATGATATCGGCGGCGGTGCCTTGGATTGGGGCGTTGATTGCGGCGCGTTTGGCGAACCCGGCGCGCGGCCCCTTGGCGTTGATTTCCGCCATATGGATCACCCGGCCAAACATTGTTTCAACACGCAGGTTCTCTTTGGCGAATTCCACCGTTTCATCCATGTAACGACGAATGCCGGGAAAACGTTCAAAATAGCGGTCGATAAAGCCCTGCGCCTCTTTGCGCGGAATCCGCAAGTTGCGTGCAAGGCCAAAGCCCGAAATCCCATAAATGACCCCAAAGTTGATTGCTTTCGCCTGACGACGAACGTCGGACGTCATTTCATCCAATGGAACGTTGAACATTTCGCTGGCGGTCATTGCGTGAATGTCATGCCCCTGCTTGAAGGCCTCTTTAAGTGCGTCAATCCCGGCCATTTGCGCCAAGACACGCAACTCAATCTGACTATAGTCGAGCGAGACCAAAACCTTGCCCTCAGGCGCAACAAAGGCCTCGCGGATGCGGCGCCCGTCTTCGGTGCGTACCGGGATGTTTTGCAGGTTCGGATCGGTCGAGGCCAAACGCCCGGTGTTGGCACCCGCAATCGAATACGACGTGTGCACCCGGCCTGTTTCGGGGTGGATATGTTCCTGCAAAGCGTCTGTATAGGTCGATTTCAGCTTTTGCAGCTGACGATACTCCAACACCCGCGCGGCAAAATCATGCTCCGCCGCAAGGTCTTCCAAAACATCCGCCGGGGTCGACCATTGGCCGGTTTTGGTTTTCTTCCCACCCTCAAGGCCCATTTCCTCAAACAGGATTGCGCCGACTTGGGCCGGGCTTTGCACGTTGAATTCGCGACCGGCCAATTCGTACAATTCGGCTTCAAAACCCGCCATTTTCTGGGCAAATGTGTTGGACATGCGCGAAAGAACATCGCGATCAACTTTGATCCCGTCCATTTCCATCTTGGCCAGCACGGGCACCAAAGGACGTTCGAGTGTTTCGTAAACGCGTGTGACCTTGGAACGATGCAACAAAGGTTTGAACATCTGCCAGAGGCGCAGGGTAATATCGGCATCTTCGGCGGCATATTTCACCGCATCCGCCACCGGGACCTTGTCAAAGGTAATTGCGCTTTTGCCGGTGCCCAGCAACGATTTGATCGGAATGGGCGTGTGGTTCAGATAGCGATCTGAAAGCGCATCCATGCCGTGATTGTGCAAGCCACCATGAAGCGCGTAACTTAGCAGCATGGTGTCATCAATCGGATTAATATCAATGCCATAGCGCTTGAACACCTTGGCATCATATTTCATGTTTTGACCAATTTTGATGATGCTCGGATCTTCGAGCATCGGCTTGATCGCGTCCAACGCAGCCTCAAGCGGAATCTGCCCCTCGGCCAGATCATCATTTCCAAACAGGTCATCCGTCGATGCGGCGCGGTGGATCAACGGAATGTAACAGGCCTCACCCGCCGTGACGCAAAGCGAAACACCAACCAAGTCACACTGCATTTCATCAAGGCCGGTGGTTTCAGTGTCGACCGCAACCCACCCCGTGGCCTGCGCCTTGGCGACCCATTTCGCCAGCGCGTCGAGATCAGAAACGCATTCGTATTTCTCCGGATCAATCGGCGCTT
This sequence comes from Pelagimonas sp., assembly GCF_058892305.1. Lineage (NCBI taxonomy): Bacteria > Pseudomonadati > Pseudomonadota > Alphaproteobacteria > Rhodobacterales > Roseobacteraceae > Pelagimonas > Pelagimonas sp. Next base: position 37,816 of record NZ_JBZXVN010000005.1, on the reverse strand, counting down.
GCTCTTGCTCGGCAACCTCTTCGGCCCCCGCTGGCGCATCGGCAATCACTGGGGCTTCGGCCCCTAATGACGTGGCCATACGTTTGGTGAGCGTGCGAAATTCCATCTCGGCAAGGAACCCCAAAAGGGTCTCCGCCTCTGGCTCTCGCACTTCCATCTCGTCAATGGTGAAATCCAGCGACATCCCGCAATCCAGTTGAACCAACTGTTTTGACATCTCAATTTGATCGCGTTTGTCGATCAAGGTCTGGCGGCGTTTGGGTTGTTTGATCTCTTCGGCACGGTCCAACAGCTCTTCGAGAGACCCGAATTCGTTGATCAAAAGCGCCGCTGTTTTAATGCCAATCCCCGGTGCGCCGGGCACATTGTCAACGCTATCCCCGGCCAAGGCCTGAACATCCACAACACGTTCCGGCCCAACGCCAAATTTCTCGTGCACTCCGTCACGATCAATCCGCTTATTCTTCATCGGGTCGAGCATTTCGACCCCATCGCCAACCAATTGCATCAGGTCTTTGTCGGAACTGACAATTGTCACGCGGCCACCAGCTTCGCGCCCCTGACAGGCCAGCGTCGCCATGATGTCATCGGCCTCAAAGCCTTCGACCTCGTAACAGGCGATGTTAAAGGCGCGCGTCGCATCGCGTGTTAGCGGGAATTGCGGGCGCAGATCTTCTGGGGCGGGCGGGCGGTTGGCCTTGTATAGGTCATATAGATCATTGCGAAATGTTTTTCCGGAATGATCAAATATAACAGCAACATGCGTGGGGGCATCCGGGCCCGAATTCCCCTCGGCATAGCGCTGCAACATGTTGCAAAAACCGGCAACGGCCCCAATAGGCAACCCATCGGATTTGCGCGTCAAAGGTGGCAGCGCATGATACGCCCGAAAGATAAATGCCGATCCGTCAATCAGATGCAGATGGCACCCTTTGCCAAAACCCATGACCTGTTCCCCTCATGTTCGCGTCGTCGCCAACATGCCCGAAGCCCGGTCAGATTGCCAGATCAGCAAAGACAGAAGCCGCAAGAAATGGAGTGTGTCCTGACAGTTTTAAGCTGTTGGAACCCAGCCAGATATCAGACCTTGCCTTCAAAGTCCTTATGGACATATTTGCAATCGCAATAGGGGCATTCCACCCAACCGTGTTCTGTCGGCATCTGCAACCAGACCCGCGGATGACCCAAAGCACCCTCGCCGCCATCACAAGCGACACGGAATTTGTCGACAATCTTTGTTTCGGGTGCCTTTATCGTCATGGCTTTGGTTCCCTTTTTTCGAACACTGGCTTAACAGCCTTATGAGCCAAGCCAGCCGCAGGAGCAAGCACGCGCAATGACACAGGATGCGATACGTATCAGCAATCTGCAAAAGACCTATGAAGGCGGCAAGCAAGCCCTCAAGGGAATTGATCTAACTGTGCCTGCTGGGTCTATCTTTGGGCTTTTGGGGCCTAACGGGGCTGGGAAGTCGACTCTTATCAACATTCTTGCCGGATTGGTGGTGAAATCCGCTGGCAAGGCCGAGATTTGGGGATGGGATCAGGATAAAAACCCGCGCCAATCGCGCGCGGCTATTGGCGTCATGCCGCAAGAACTCAACCTCGATCCGTTCTTTTCCCCCCATGGTGCGCTTGAAGTGCAAGCCGGGTTATATGGTGTTCCCAAAGAACAGCGGAAAAGCGACGAAATCCTTGAAATGGTAGGTCTTTCCGACAAGCGCGACGCCTATGCCCGCACACTTTCGGGCGGGATGCGGCGTCGGTTACTGCTCGCCAAAGCGCTTGTTCATCACCCACAAATCCTTGTTCTGGATGAACCAACCGCCGGCGTTGATATTCAATTGCGTCAAATGCTCTGGGAAAATATCCGCAAACTCAACAAAGAACGCGGAATGACCATCATCCTGACCACCCACTACCTCGAAGAAGCCGAGGAAATGTGCGATGAAATCGCCATTATTGATCAAGGCAACCTAGTGGTGCGCGACAGTACCGCAAATTTGCTCGGCCAGCTCGACGCGAAAACCATGCTGATCACACCCGAACATGTACCGGAATCCCTGCCCTGCGGTCCCGGCCTGACGGTTGATACCCGCTCGGACGGCTCCATTGCCGTTAACTACAACGCCAAACAAACCCGCGCAGAAGATGTGCTAACCGCCGTCCATGCCGCCGGAATTCGCATCCGCGACGTCCGCACAGAACAGGCCGATCTTGAGGATGTCTTCTTGTCCTTGACCAACAAAAGCTAAATCCGACAGGAAAACGACCTGTCCCACTCTAAGGCAGTGAAGACAGCGAAATCTATTGTCACAGTGAGGCTGGCGCTGAAGCAAAAGCCCAAAGGCTTTTGCTGAGACAAAGAGCGCAGGCTATGGGCCTGCACCTTTTAGGAACCCCTTACTCCGGGGCGCGCGCCAGCATTCTGCCCAAGGGCCGACCGGCCAGAATATGCACATGCAAATGCGGCACCTCCTGAACGCCATCTTTGCCAGCGTTGGAAATCAGGCGAAATCCGTCCGCTTCAACCCCTTCGGATTTGCACACCTCGCCAACCGCGCGAACATAATCAACAATCTCGGCCTCAGTCGCGTTTTGGGCAAAGTGATCGAAACAGACATAGGGCCCTTTGGGAATCACCAAAACATGCGTCGGGGCTTGCGGATAAAGATCGCGGAATGCCAAGCTATGCTCAGTTTCCAGCACAGTATTGTTCGGAATTTCCCCACGCAGAATTTTCGCAAAAATGTTCTGCTCGTCGTAAACGTAGCTCATGAATTTCAGCTCCCAGCCGCAAATATCGTTTCCCGCTTAGGTATCGCCCATAATCCCGGCTGCCTCAATCCGCATACAAATGATCGTGGTCAATGATTTGACGCGCTTGCTCTTGCGACACCGACAAGAAGTTCGCCACGGTTGCGGCATTCGTTTCGAGGGTTTCAATCTCACGCATGCGCAGCAAGTTGGCGAAGTTGGCATCGCGAATCCGGTCGCTTTCATGCACCATGTCGTTTCGCACCGTTGGCAACAGGCGCTGCAAAGTCTCCGGCGGCGTGCGTTCACCAGCCAAACCAACGCGCATCGCATGACCGATAAGGTATTCATCCGAAAACTGCGTTTCGACTTCCAGAATACGGGTCAACGATCGGTCGCGCCCAAAATCCTCCAACAGGTCAAGGTTGGCAGGGTCCATACAAACGATCAGACGATCCGTTTCATAGTAATCAAACAACATTCGCATCAAGGCGCGGCGGTGTCTGTGTCGCTTGCCCATTGTCGATTGGATACCACCTAGATCAGGAAGCTCACAGCTATCCTCGTTGAACAGATATTCGATACAGGGGATGTTCGTCATCTGCCGGATGCGCTCAAGCAACCGTTTGGCGACATGCCATTTTTTGCAAACAACGATCATCAACTCACGTTCCCGTCCAAGCGAGCTTTCTTTCTCCCAGAAACGCGATGCAAACCGCCGACCAATCCGGCCTTTGTTGGACAAGAATTTATAGAGCGAGCGCCCCTCGTTCGAAATTTTGAAGCGCTGCCCTTCGGACGAATAGAGCACCCCCAACCGACGGCGCAGCTCGGTTGCCTCAGGGCTGATCTTGCGGGCAAACAGAAAATCCTGACTAAGCAACAAGTCATAGTGGTCGTTATAAAACACCACCGGCATGCCGTAGTCAGTGAACATCAAGAACGTCAGCGTCCGGCATTCGATTTCATGACCGGGAACCAGGTGGCGCACCAGAGTCTGAAAAAACGTCTCATCCGGAATCCATGTGGTGCGGAAAAATCGCATCACATCTTTACGCTTCTTGATAAAATCCAAAATCCATTCGACGGTTCGACGGCGCAGACACCACCATTGCGATCCGATCATAATTTCAAGATCAGCTGGGATTTGTCGTGTCAGACCAAGACGTTTTTGCGCCTCGAACATCGCATAGAAGCGGCGTTTTTGCGTGCGTTCATTGAACCAATGCCGATAGATAAGCCGCTCTTCCTTCCAACCGGTTTTGATCCAGTCCGATTGAAAATAGTCGTAGCTTTCGATGTAGTCGCAATCGCGTCGATCCAGAAACTCATGGGCGTATTCCGCCGATTTGATCGCCATGCAATCGCCCGACAACATGTAAAAATGCGTTGCGCGTGGAAAGGCATCGACCGCGGATTGCACCGCGTAAATCGTCGCTTCAACAAGGCTCCATTCGCCCCATCCACATTTGATTCGCTTGTGGGCAAAGGTCACATTCGGGTTGTCACCCAACGCGTTTTGAATCTTTTTGAAATCATCCGGATTCGCACGCGCATCGAAGTGGATCGACATATAGTCGCCCACGGCGGTTAGGCTTTGCGCCTGTTTTATGATCGCTTCTGGGTCTTTATGACACAGCAGGATGAAGGCGATTTTTGCCATTTAGGAAACCATCTGCCCTATTTTTGCCTGATTGTTTATGTTGATAGACATGAACAGGCGTTGAATAAAGCCGATTATTTTGCTTTTTAGGGCGCAAAGGGCGTCAAAAACAAGATGACGCGGCAGCTGGAGGCAGCGAGTTATGGGTTTTCCGGGAACCTGGATGACCGAAAGTCAAAGCATGGTGTATCGGGTTGTTCCGAAATGCGCCTGTTCGACGATCGGTCAAATTATGTATTACTCCGATCACGGAGCGTTTTTTGACGGTGACATCCATGATGCCACTGACGGGTTGCACAAGTGGGCGCGCGAAGAAAGCCAGCCCGCAATCAAGGCAAACGTGAAAACGCGCACCAGCTATGCCTATACTTGCGTCCGCAACCCCTACACGCGCATTTTGTCGAGCTTTTTTGACAAGATTTGCGGGATTCAACGCAATGGTCGGCGCTATCGGGGCAACCTTGTTCCGCTCTTGATCCAAAAATACGGGATCGAGGTTGGTGGCGATGACGGCAAACAAGAGTTTGATCAGATCAAAAGCTTTCGCCGTTTCTTGCTATTTACGCGCGATACCATCCGCTGGCGTCGCCCGATGGAGCCCGACATTCATTGGTCGGCCATGTCCGGCCATATCAGCACCTTCATCGTGAATGGTGGTCGCTACAACAATATCTTTTGGACAGAAAAGTTCAACGAGGGCATGCAAAGCGTTTTGGATGCGGTCAACACTCCGAATGAGGTTGATCTTGCCAATATCCCGCGCTTCAACGAATCCGAAGGGCATGGCCCCAAGCGGGCGCATCCGGTTGAGGATTATTTCGACGATATGTCGATGCACCTGATCAAGGAAATCTTTCACCGCGACTTTGCGCTTTTCAAATATGATTTTGACAATCCGGCCAACAAGATGCCGATTGGTGAGATCGACCTTGACGAGGTGCACGCCAAGCTTGGCGATTAAATGCGGCTCGATAAATTCAAATTTCCGAACACCGCGCAAAGCCCTTGCGCGGTGGCGGGGACCAAGGGTTCATTCCCCTGTTTTGTGGTCGCGAGGATCATCAACATCTCCTGCGAAAGGCGTTCAAATCCCCTCTAAATCCGACGACGGGATAATCGGGAAAAACTGACCCGAAGACCAAAGCCCAAACCAACCATCGTGATGCGCCCCAAGATCGACGAGCCGATAAAAGCTTTTGCGATCAATCAATGCCTCTAGGTTGGCCCGCACCAAGACATAAGGCGATGGCTCACCGGTTTCCGGATCACGGATCACACGAATGGGATGGTTCGGGCCGGCAATCGCCTGATCCCCAACATGCGTGTGGAAAGTCAGGATTTGCGCCTCGCCTTCCCCTTCACGTTCGAAATCCACCGCTACAAACGGGGCGTCCTCGACGGTGATTCCTACCTTTTCGACCGGTGTCACGAGGAAATATTTGTCGTCATCTTTGCGCAGGATCGATGAAAAAAGCCTCACAAGCTCAAATCTGCCGATGGGTGTACCAAGGTAGTACCATGTGCCATCCCGTGCGATCCGCATGTCCAAATCACCGCAAAACGGCGGATTCCACTTGTGAACCGGGGGCAAACCCTTGCCTTTGGCCGCTTTGACCGACGCGGCAATACCTTCTGCCGATGGTGTCACAAGATTTTGTTCGCTCATATCTTTTGCCATTTCCAACTCACACGATACATTCATATCTAACACGATTGATTGCAATGGAGAGTTCACATGGCTGACGCCGAAAATCTGGTCGCTGATATTGAGGCGCTGGAAGAGAAACTGGCGCAGGCCAAGCAATCAATCAATGCGCGCTTTATCGGACAGGAACGGGTCGTTGAGCTCACCTTGTCGGCGCTTTTGTGTGGTGGGCACGGGTTACTCATTGGTCTGCCCGGCCTTGGCAAAACCCGCCTTGTCGAGACGTTGAGCACTGTTATGGGGCTAAATGGCAACCGCGTTCAGTTTACGCCGGATTTGATGCCCGCCGATATTCTTGGCTCTGAGGTTTTGGAAACCGGGGCGGATGGCAGCCGGGCGTTCAAATTCATCCCCGGCCCGATCTTTTGCCAGCTGATGATGGCTGATGAAATCAACCGCGCCAGCCCGCGCACCCAATCCGCACTGCTTCAGGCGATGCAGGAAAAGCAAGTGACCGTCGCCGGGGAAACCCGAACCCTTGATGCGCCGTTCCATGTTTTGGCAACGCAAAACCCGATTGAACAAGAGGGGACATATCCGCTCCCCGAGGCGCAATTAGACCGCTTTTTGGTTCAGATCGACGTGAATTATCCGGATCGCGCGACCGAGCGTGATATTCTATTGGCAACAACCGGAACCGAAGAAGCCGAGGCCCATCAGGTCTTTACCGCGCAAGAGCTGATTGATGCTCAAACCCTGCTCCGGCGAATGCCCGTTGGCGATGCGGTGGTTGAGATGATCCTTGATTTGGTCCGCGCCTTCCGCCCCGAAGACCCGTCCGCCCCCGAACGCGTACGCGAGTTGGTGGCTTGGGGGCCCGGCCCGCGCGCCGCCCAGGCGTTGATGTTGACCGTGCGCGCCCGCGCCTTGTTGCAAGGGCGTTTGGCCCCATCCCCTGAGGATGTGATCAACATGGCCCGCCCGGTTTTGACGCATCGAATGGCACTGACCTTCTCGGCCCGCGCCCGCGGCGAAGACCTTGGGACATTGATTGGTGAGGTCGCCGCGGGTGTTGCCCGAACTGAGGCGGCTGCGTGACCCAAACAACCGCCCAACTCAAAAGCCGCGCCCAAGACGAGGCCAGCCGCTTTCCAGCGCTGCTTGCCCGTGCCGAACAATTGGCCGGGACGGTTTTGCTAGGCGAACATGGTCGTCGACGCGCGGGCTTGGGGGATGATTTTTGGCAATATCGCCCGATGCGCGCTGGCGATAGCCTGCGCTGGGTGGATTGGCGGCGCTCTGCCAAAGGTGATGATCAATTTATCCGCGAACGGGAATGGCAAGTCGCGCAAAGTGTACAGCTTTGGGTCGATCCCGGTGCCTCGATGCGGTTTTCGTCGCAAAAGGACCTGCCGACCAAAGCGGATCGCGCCCAGCTCATCGCCCTCGCAGCGGCTGTTTTATTGATCCGGGGCGGTGAACGGGTTGGCCTGACCGGTTGGGACCTCCCCCCTCGACGCGGCGAGGCACAGGTGCTGCGACTGGCCGAAATGCTCAGCCGCGAAGACACCACCGATTACGCCGAACCCGAGGCACGCGGCATGCTTCCCCATGCCCGGTCTCTGTTCATTTCGGATTTCATGTCCGACATTGCGCCAATCGAAGCCGCCCTGACCAAAGCCGCCGATCGCGGTGTACGCGGCGTGTTGGTTCAGGTTCTCGACCCCAGCGAAGAGGCCTTCCCATTCCAAGGCCGAACCATCTTTGAAAGCGTCGGCAAATCGCTGGCGCATGAGACCCTCAAGGCCGGAGAGTTGCGCGACCGCTATTTGCAACGCTTAGCGGAACGCAAAGACCGTCTTGAAACACTCTGCCGCCTGACGGGCTGGCAATTTTACTGTCATCACACGGATCACAGCGCGCAATCGGCCCTTTTGTGGCTCTATCGGGCGCTGGACGGAGGACACGGATGACCCTGTTTGGCGTACTTGGTTTCACCACACCGATGTTGTTGGTGTCTTTGCTGGCGCTGCCGATCCTTTGGGTGATTTTGCGGGCTGTACCGCCTGCGCCTGTGCGACGGTTGTTTCCCGGTGTGGTCCTTCTTTTGGGGCTCAAGGATGATGATCAGGTCACCGATCGCACCCCTTGGTGGCTGCTTTTGCTCCGCATGTTGGCCGTCGCAGCGGTCATCGTTGGGCTTGCAGGCCCGATCCTGAATCCTGATCCCAAACAAGAGGCCGAGGGTGATGCCCCCCTGTTGGTTGTGATGGATGCCAGCTGGGCCTCGGCCAGCGATTGGCGAGCGCGCATGCGGGCCTTGGATGGTTTGCTGGCCAAAGCCGGACGCGATGAACGCCCCGTTGCCTTGTTGCGCCTAAGCAACCCCGAACCCGTCCAGTTTTCCAGCGCCGATGTGCTGCGCAGTCGGCTCTCCGGCATTCAACCGGAACCATGGCAACCCGGTTCGACCACCGCGACCCAAGCCATTGCTGCGCTACCCGACGATGATTTTGACAGCTATTGGATGTCTGATGGCTTAGACCGAGAGAGCCGCAACGGTTTGCTACGCCTTTTGGAGAACAAAGGAGACGTGCAAGTTTTTGAAAACCCGCGCGCTCTATATGCCTTGGGCCCCGCGACTTTGGCGGATGGGGCGCTCAACCTCACCTTGCATCGTCTGCGCCCCGGCCCAGAAGTCGAGGTTTCGTTGGTTGGGCACGGAACCGATCCGGCAGGCAATCCCGCTGTGCTGTTTCAAGCTCCGGTGACATTTGCCGAGAACGCGCTGACGACCGAAACCAAGCAGGCTTTGCCGGCTGAAATGCGCGCTCGCATCACCCGATTTGAAATCGCAGGCACGCGAAGCGCCGGAGCCGTGACACTTCCTGATGATAGCTTGCGGCGTCGCGAAGTCGCTTTGATCGCAGGACGTGAGGGACGCGAAGGGCTGCAATTGCTCGACCCGCTGCATTACTTGGTCAAAGCGCTGGCCCCCACGGCCGATCTTTTAAACGGATCGCTCAGCGAGGTCTTGTTGGCCAATCCCGACGTCATCGTTTTAGTCGATGTCGCAACCCTCGCGCCGGGCGAAGAAGCCGCCGTTCTGGAATGGCTCGACAAAGGGGGCTTATTGCTCCGCTTTGCTGGTCCGCGCCTTGCCGCCAGTGATGTCAGCCGGAGTACCGAAGACCCGCTGATGCCCGTTCGCCTACGCGCGGGCGGGCGCACGGTTGGCGGCGCGATGAGTTGGGGCGAACCCAAAACCTTAGCGCCCTTTGACGAAGACAGCCCTTTTGCCGGGCTGAGTACTTCGGACGAAATCACCGTAAACAGCCAAGTCATGGCGCAACCAGACCCGGCCTTGGCAGAGCGGGTGATTGCACAGCTGAGCGATGGCACCCCTTTGGTGACACGCAAATTGGTCGGCCAAGGTCAGGTGGTTCTTGTCCATGTGACGGCCAATGCCGAATGGTCGACCCTGCCATTGTCGGGCCTCTTCGTTCAGATGCTGGAACGATTGGCCATTTCCTCGAGCGCAGGGGCCGTCGAAGCAGAGGCGATGGATGGCACAACGTGGCAACCGATCTCGGTTCTAGACGCCTTTGGTGTGCTGCGTGATGGCGAAACATTGCCCGGTGTCGATGGTGTTGACCTTGTCGATGGCGAGTTGACCACAGAGCTACGCCCCGGATTGTATCAGGGTGAAAACCGCAGTTTGGCCCGAAATGTGATTGCCGCAGACACCGAATTGGCCCCGATGATCTGGCCCGACCATATCGCAGTCGAAGGGTTGAGCCGCCCACAAGAGACCCCTCTTGGCGGATGGTTGCTCGGCGGTGCAATTGCCCTGCTGCTTGCCGATGTCATTGCGTCTTTGGCTTTGTCTGGCCGCTTGGTCGGTGCGCGCGCGGCGGCTGGGCTGATCCTCGTTTTGGCCTTGCCCTTAGAAAGCCGGGCGCAAAGCCCCGATGATCAACTGGCGATTGCCGCCACGTCCGAAGTGGTCTTTGCCCATGTCCTAACCGGCGATGCCAAGCTAGATCAATTGGCCGGCGCGGCGATGCGCGGCCTGTCGGACACATTATTCTATCGGACATCTGTTGAACCCGCCCTGCCCATGGCCGTTAATCTCGAAGAAGATGAGTTGGCGTTTTTCCCGTTTATCTACTGGCCGATTTCACCGGATCAGGCCATTCCCTCGGATGCAGCCTATGCCAAGCTGAATGAATACCTGCGCTCGGGTGGCATGATCCTGTTTGACACCCGCGATGCCGATATTGCCGGGTTCGGCACTGCCACGCCAAACGGGCGCAAGTTGCAGGCTCTGGCCGCGCGTTTGGATATTCCACCGCTGGAACCCATCCCCGAAGACCACGTTCTTACCCGGACCTTTTACCTGCTTCAGGATTTTCCGGGGCGCTACACGGGCCGTGACGTTTGGGTCGAAGCCGCCCCACCAGATGCCGAATTGGTCGAGGGCATGCCGTTTCGCAACTTGAACGACAACGTCACCCCGGTGGTGATTGGCGGCAACGATTGGGCCTCGGCTTGGGCCGTTGATCAAACTGGATCGCCGCTTGTGCCCCTTGGCCGGAGCTTTACCGGTGAGCGCCAACGCGAGATCGCCAATCGTTTTGGTGTTAACTTGGTGATGCATGTGCTGACCGGAAACTACAAATCGGATCAGGTTCATGTGCCTGCACTCTTGGATAGGCTGGGCCAATGACCGGACAAATCGTTTTTGACCCGCTTTTGCCGTGGGCTGTGATTTGGGGTCTGGCGGCGTTGGCCATGGCCGGTGTTATTCTCGCGCTTTGGCGGGGGCTGTCTGGCTGGGCTTTGCGTTTGCTGGCCGCGATTGTCTTGATCGCCGCTTTGGCGCAACCGTCCTATCAAATCGAAGATCGCGCCGCGCTGGCCGATATCATGCTGATCCTTGAGGATCAAAGCGCCTCACAACGGCTTGCGGATCGGGCCGGTGTCACAGCCTCGTCCGCCCAAGAGCTTGAGGCGCGGCTCGCCGCCCGCCCAAACACAGAAATCCGCCGCATCTCGGTCCCCGATGGCACCGGCAACGCCGGGACCGAGCTGATGACGGCGCTCTCCTCTGTCTTGGCCGAAGAGCCGCGTGGGCGCATCGCCGGGATATTCATTCTCTCTGATGGTCGATTGCATGACCTCGAACGCGCACCGGATTTGCCCGCGCCGCTGCATCTTTTGCTCACCGGCCGCGACACGGATTGGGACCGCCGCCTGAGCGTGCGCAACGCCCCCGGCTTTGCCATTCTGGGGGAAGAGGTCAAACTCACGCTGCGGATTGATGATGATGGCGCAGCCCCGAATGACACGCAAACCGACATCTTGATTTCCGTCGACGGGGCCGATCCGCAACGCTTTACCGTTCCCATTGGCAAAGATTTGGAGATGCCCGTCACATTGCCCCATGGCGGGATGAATGTGATCCAATTCACCGTCCCCACCGTCGAGGGAGAGCTAACCGATCGCAACAATACCGCGCTTGTACAGATCAACGGCGTGCGCGACCGTTTGCGGGTTTTGCTGGTCTCCGGCGAACCTCATGCCGGCGGGCGCACATGGCGCAACCTTCTGAAATCGGATAGCTCGGTTGATCTGGTGCATTTCACCATCCTACGTCCGCCTGAAAAACAAGACGGCGTCCCGGTCAACGAATTGTCCCTGATCGCCTTTCCGACGCGTGAACTCTTTCTGGAAAAGATTGACGATTTCGACCTGATCATCTTTGACCGCTACAAGCGGCGCGGGATATTGCCGTCGATCTATCTCGATAATGTACGCAATTACATCGAAGGCGGTGGTGCGGTTTTGGTCGCCGCGGGGCCTGACTTTGCCTCGGCGGATTCGCTCTATCGCTCGCCTTTGGGCGATGTGTTGCCGGCGGAACCCACCGCGCGGGTCATTGATTTGCCTTTCCAACCCAAGGTCACGGAACTCGGGCTGCGTCATCCGGTGACTGCCGGCCTAACCGGGGCCGAGGAATGGGGCCGCTGGATGCGCCAGATCGAGGTTGAGCCCAACACCGGAACCACGGTTATGGAAGGCAATGACGGCAAGCCGCTTTTGGTTCTTGATCGTGTTGGCGAAGGGCGCGTGGCGCTTTTGGCGTCCGATCAGGCGTGGCTTTGGAGCCGTGGTTTTGAAGGTGGCGGTCCGCAACTGGACTTGCTGCGCCGCCTGTCACATTGGATGATGAAAGAGCCGGAGCTCGAAGAAGAAGCGCTATGGGCGGAACCGTCGGGGCAAACCATGCGGATCATCCGCCGCTCGCTCAAAGCCGATGTTGGTTCAGTGACCATCACACGGCCGGACGGTTCTCAAGAACAGATCGAACTCAGCGAAACCAGCCCGGGTCGCTTTGAAGCGCTCTATGATGGGCCAGAGATTGGCTTGTACCGTTTGGCCGAAGGCAAACTGGAGGCCGTTATCGGCCTTGGCCCCGCCGCCCCAAAAGAGTTTGAGAAAACAATCGCCAGCGGCACCCCCATGGCCGAATTGATCGCCACCCGGCGTGGCGGTGTCATGCCGTTGCAAGACGGCGTGCCGCAAATCAGATCGGTGCGTTCGGGGCGCCCCGCCGCAGGTCGCGGTTGGGTGGGGGTCACCCCACGCGAAGCCTTTGAAACACTGGATGTGCGTCAAACGCCTTTGTTACCGGCGTGGTTGGTTTTGCTTTTGGCCGCTGGGATGATTGTCGGAGCGTGGTTGCGAGAAGGGCGTAATTAATCCGATAGGTCTATTCAAGCTCTAGCTCAAACACCTCGTCCGACCACCCATCCACAAAACAACGTGCGCGAATAAACACGCTTTTGGCCCCGTCGGGAACCGCGACGCCGGAAAGGCCTCGGGTGAAAGGTTGTTCGTTCACATGCGGATGCGCCAAAACGCGCAGGCCAAGGACTGTGCCATCCGCATCTTCGACCCGCCACCCGTCGGCATAATGGTCCCACCCGGTATCAGGGTGGGTCAAGGTCACGGACACGCGGCCATCGGGGCTTATTTCGGCGGCGGCTACGACCGGGGCATCAGCCAAGCCCTGGGTCGCAAGGCACAAGAAAGGAATCACATATTTCATGCCAGCAAGCCTAGCAGCGAAACCCGCAGCGCAAAGTCACGAGCTTGTGCGGTCGCTGGTATCCAACAGGACTTCGCGTGAGACCGAGGCAAATTCGCGGCGGATGATGACGGCAACGGTAAACACCGTTGCTAGCAGCAATGGAATGGCCCCACCCAGCCAGGCCGCCGAGGCGATGCCGAAATAAACCGCGCGCAAACCACGGTTATAGGCGCGGGCGGCGGTGATATTGACTTCGGCGGCTTTCATGGCGCGCGGCATCGCAACGGGGTCCGACGCGTCATTCGGCACCGCCGCCATCAAAACCGAGCAGTATCCAAACAACCGGTGTGACCAGACAAATTTCAAAAAGGCATTCGCCGCCATAATCAGCATCAAAATGAGCTTGAGCTCCCACACCACCACAGGATCGGCACTTGCGGTCAAATCCTGCGCTACGCCGCGCAGCTGATCGGCATTGCCCAATAGGGCAAGCCCACCACCAATGGCGATCATACTGGCCGAGGCAAAAAACGCGGTTCCTTGACGAAGGCTTGCAACGATCTGGCTGTCAAAAATGCGCGGTTCTCGGGTCACGAATTCCCGCATCCAAATGCGACGATATTCCGCCATCAACTGTGACGTGGAGGGGCGGCGTTTAGGCGGGTGTTCGATGATGTGGCTGATCCCCAACCAAAACACCAAAAACACGCCAACCGCCGCAAGATCAAGCGGCGTCAAAGCGGCAATGAGCGTGTCCCAGCCCATCTAGAACGGTTTGACCACGACGGCCCAAAGAATGGCGATGGCCCCGAAGACGCTCACCTCGTTAAAGATACGGAGGAACATTTCGGATTCGGTGAACACACCTTTGCGGGCGCGCAGAACCAGCCGCCCAGTCCAGACATAATGCGCGGCCAGTGCCGCCACCAACGTCAATTTTAGATGCACCCAAGCGGGCCAACCCAAATCGTGCGACATCCAAAGCCCGGTGATCAAGGCGATCACCCCAAGACCGGCGGAAAATCGATAGAGCCGGATCGTCAGGTCCCCAAGAGGGCCAAATTCACCCAAGCGGTCCCATTCACGCTTCCAATAGATCAGCGCGCGCGGCACGGCAAAGATAGAGGTCATCCATCCCATGACGCATAGCAAGTGTATGATTTTCACCCATTCCATAGCTGCAAATGACCTATCTCGGTGACAAAGTGCAAGGCGAGACTGCCTGCCCCTCAAAATTATGCTCGCTATTTTCGAATTTTGGTTATATTAGTTTACCAATTATTGCGAGGTGCCCTATGCAAATGCCGAAACCCGATGCCAGCGTATTGGCCCGAAAGGCGCGGATTGTTGCCCAATTGCAGGCCGTTCTACCGCAAGGGGCTGTCATCTCGGATGAGGCAGAAACACGCGCCTATGAATGTGACGCGTTGACGGCCTATCGCTGTCCACCTTTGGTCGCCGTGCTTCCCGCCAACACCGAAGACGTCAGCGCGGTGTTGAAAATCTGCTATGCCGAAGGGGTGCCCGTGGTGCCGCGTGGGTCCGGCACGTCCCTAGCTGGTGGCGCGCTTCCAACCGCGGATTGCGTCATTTTAGGCGTGGCGCGCATGAACGAGGTTCTGGAAACCGACTACGACAACCGGTTTATCCGAGTGCAGACCGGGCGGACCAATCTGTCGGTGACCGGAGCGGTCGAAGAAAACGATTTCTTTTATGCCCCTGACCCGTCGTCGCAATTGGCCTGTGCCATTGCAGGCAACATTGCGATGAACTCCGGCGGGGCACATTGTTTGAAATATGGGGTGACCACCAACAATCTGCTGGGTGTGACCATGGTTCAAATGGATGGCACAGTGGTGGAAATTGGTGGCGCGCATCTTGATGCCGGTGGCCTCGACCTTTTGGGGCTCATCTGTGGGTCCGAAGGACAGTTGGGCGTTGTGACCGAAGCCACATTGCGCATTTTGCGCAAACCCGAAGGCGCACGTCCGGTCTTGATGGCCTTTGATAGCAATGAAGTCGCCGGGGAATGTGTCAGCGACATTATCAAGGCCGGTGTATTGCCGGTTGCCATTGAGTTTATGGATTGCCCCATTCTGGAAATTGCCGAAAACTTCGCCAAGGCGGGATATCCCGAGTGCGAAGCGCTTTTGATCATCGAAGTCGAAGGGTCAGACGCCGAAATTGACGAACAGCTGAGCAAGATCTTGGACATCGCGCGCCGCCACAACCCGGTTGAGCTTCGCGAGGCGCAAGATAGCGACGATGCCACCCGCATATGGCTTGGCCGCAAATCGGCCTTTGGCGCGGTCGGCCAAGTCGCGGATTACATGTGCTTGGATGGCACGATCCCGGTCTCCGAACTGCCCCGCGTTCTGAGTGGCATTTCCGAGCTGTCGACCAAATATGGCTTGCGTGTTGGCAATGTATTTCACGCAGGGGATGGCAATATGCACCCTTTGATCATGTTTGACGCCAACAAACCCGGCGACCTTGAACTCTGTGAGCAGATGGGTGCCGAGGTGCTTAAGCTATGTGTCGAGGTCGGTGGATGCCTCACCGGGGAGCACGGGGTTGGCATCGAAAAACGTGATCTGATGGTTGATCAGTTTACCCCCGAGGATTTGGAAGTGCAGATGGCGGTCAAAGATGTGTTTGATCCAAAATGGTTGCTGAATCCGGCCAAGGTTTTTCCTTTGGCGTCGTCTGAAACCCGTCGCACAGGCAAGATCGCAGCAGAGTAAGGGGCCAGCCCCATTGCACCAAGGCGCATTCACCCCGGAGTTTATTTGGCAAGATGAAGACACTGTCCCCACAAACAGAAGCCGAGCTGGCAGAGTGCATTTCCTCCGCCCAAGGGCCGTTGCACATTCAAGGTGGCGGAACCCGGTCAATCGGTCGGGTTAACACCGCCACAACGCTGGAAACCACCGGAATTTCGGGCATTTCTCTTTACGAACCCGGTGCGCTGACTTTGGTGGCGCAGGCCGGGACTCCCTTGGCCGAGATTGAGGCGGCCTTGCTCCCTGAACGGCAACGATTGGCTTTTGAGCCACAGGATTTGCGTGGGTTATTGGGAACAACGGGGCAATCCACCATCGGTGGCGTGGTAGCGAGCAACAGCAGTGGACCGCGGCGAATTCAAGCCGGGGCCTGCCGTGACTTCACCCTTGGCACGCGGTTTGTTGATGGCACCGGAACAGTTTTGAAAAATGGCGGCCGGGTGATGAAAAACGTCACCGGTTATGATCTTGTCAAATTGTTGAGCGGAAGTTGGGGCACCCTTGGCGTGCTGACCGAGGTCAGCTTGAAAACCCAGCCTTTGCCGGAAACGGCAGCCTGCATTTTGATCAATGGGTTAAGCGATAGTGAGGCGGTGACCGCCATGTCACGCGCCTTGGGCTCGCCCTATGAAATCACTGGGGCCGCGCACGCCCCCGCCGGAATAGATGGCCATCCGGTCACCATGTTGCGGATCGAAGGGTTTGAAGGCTCTGTCAGCTATCGGGCCCAAGAGCTCCGCAAAATGTTCTCCGATAAGGATGTTGCGATTGAGCGATCACCGGACCGGTTGAAAGACGGCTGGCGTTGGGTCCGTGATGTCGCGTTGATGCAGGACAACCCCGGCGACGTTTGGCGCATTTCGTGCAAACCATCGGACGCGCCAGAATTGGCGCACCGGCTAAAGGCCACGTCACTCTTGTACGATTGGGGCGGCGGCTTGATCTGGGCCTTGATGGCCGAAGGAAGCGATGCCCGCGCGCGTTTAGGAGATTTTGGCGGTCACGCGACCTTGGTCCGCGCGTCGAAATCCGGGGTAACACAGCCGACTTTTCATCCAGAACCAGCAGCGCTGGCAACGCTTTCCAAATCTTTGCGCGCCAAGTTTGACCCCAAGGGAATTTTGAACTCTGGGATCATGGACTGATGGAACTCAACTCGCTCGTCGCCTTTGGTGTCACTTTTGTCGTTGGGCCGGTTTTATGCGCTGTTTTATTGCGCCTACCGGCTGGCTTGCGAACAATGGCGACAATAGGCGTGGCCTTGGTTGCCGCGATTTGGGCCGCCCATCATTTTCAAACCTCCTCCGCCAACGGGGCGGTCGAAGCCTTGGCCGCCATGTGGCTGGCTTGGGTGTTGGGGGTTAGCATGGTTGGATTGGCATTGCTGCACCGTATTGATCATCCGCGCGTTCGACGCGGCATCACCCTTACCGCCATTTTGGCAACCACTCTGCCTTGGTTCGGATTGGCCACGGCGCAAATGATGGCCTGATATGCAAACGACCTTTACCGACGAGCAGTTGAAAGACCCCGCCACGGCGCGTGCCAATGAGATTTTGCGCAGTTGTGTGCATTGCGGGTTTTGCACCGCCACCTGCCCCACTTATCAGGTACTGGGGGATGAGTTGGATAGTCCGCGCGGTCGGGTATACCTCATCAAAGACATGTTGGAAAATGAGCGGGTGCCGGATGAAAAGACCGTCCAACACATTGATCGCTGCCTAAGCTGCCTTGCCTGTATGACGACCTGTCCATCCGGTGTGCACTATATGCATTTGATTGATCACGCGCGGTCTTACATCGAAAAGACCTATAAACGCCCGCTGTCTGATCGCATGCTGCGCTGGGTATTGGCGAAAATCCTGCCGCATCCGACCCGGTTTCGCCTAGCACTATTAGGGGCCAAAATCGGTCGTCCCTTTGCGTTCTTGATGCCCGATGCGCGGTTGAAAGCCATGCTGGCTATGGCTCCCAAATCCATTCCACCAGTAAGCCGCAACGACGATCCGCAAAGCTTTGCCGCAAAAACCCCGCGCAAAATGCGCGTGGCCTTGATGACGGGTTGTGCGCAAAAGGCGCTGAATACCGATATCAATGATGCCACCATCCGCCTCCTGACCCGGTTTGGGTGTGAGGTGGTGGTCGCCAAAGGCGCCGGATGTTGCGGGGCGTTGACCCACCACATGGGGAAAGACGACCAAAGCCACGCCGCCGCCGCCAAGAACATCACGGCTTGGGGCGCGGAAATGTCCGGGGACGGGCTTGATGCAATTGTCATCAACACCAGCGGATGTGGCACGACGGTCAAGGATTACGGCTATATGTTCCGCAATGACAACCTTGCCGATGGGGCCAAAGCGGTGTCCGATATCACCATGGATATCAGCGAAGTCCTCATGAAACTGGACTTACCCGAAGGGGCCGCCAAAGGCCTACGCGTGGCCTATCACGCGGCGTGCTCCTTGCAGCATGGGCAACAGATCAAAACCTACCCCAAAGACCTCTTGAAACGCGTGGGGTTTGAGGTTGTTGAACCGGCTGATAGTCATCTGTGTTGCGGATCGGCGGGCACCTATAACCTTATGCAGCCTGAAATTTCCGGGCAACTCAAGGAACGCAAAGTGAAAACCCTCGAAGCCAAGAAGCCCGATGTCATCGCGGCGGGCAATATCGGCTGTATGATGCAAATTGGGTCGGGCACGAACACGCCAATTGTTCACACTGTTGAGCTTTTGGATTGGGCGACTGGCGGGCCTAAACCACCAGCGCTTGCCTAATTGCACCACCATTCGAGCGAAAATCTCGAATTCGGAAAACGTTGCTCGGTGAATTGATCATTTTGCCCTAATTTTGCCGCATCCTTTGGATACCCAGTGGCAAAACGGGATTGATCTGTGCGCGCGATATTTGCGATCTGTCTGATTTTATGGGGCAACTGTGCTTTGGCACAGGGGCTTTTTTCGCTCAATAGCAACCAAGACGGCCGCAAATGGGAGGCCGTCGGGCGCCTTGAAATTTCTGGGCAAGCCTTTTGCACCGGTGCGTTGATTGCCCCGGAATTGGTTCTGACCGCCGCTCATTGTTTGTTTGACCCCGTCGAAGGCACCCGCGTTCCGGTTGAGGAAATCCAGTTTCTGGCCGGTTGGCGCAACGGGCGCGCGGCGGCCTATCGCCGGGTGCGCAAGGCGGTCCCGCTGCCTGACTATGACTATGCGGCCTCGTCCAACACCACGCGCGTGCGCCATGATCTGGCCTTGATCGAGCTACAACATCCTATTCGCAATACCACAATTGATCCGTTTGAAACCGATATCCGCCCCAATCAAGGCGCGCGCGTTGGCGTTGTTTCTTATGCACACGACCGATCCGAAGCGCCTTCGTTGCAGGAATTGTGTCAGGTGATGGCGCAACAAGACGGCATGTTGGTGCTGTCCTGCGCAGTTGATTTCGGGGCCTCTGGTTCCCCTGTGTTTTCGTTTGATGCCGAAGGGACGCCGCGCATCGTGTCGGTCGTTTCCGCCAAGGCGCAGGCCAACGGGGAACCTGTTTCCCTTGCCGCGCCTTTAAACGGATTGCTCGACACATTGATAATTGAATTGGAAAACGCGGGAGAAAAAGGTGTCGGCCTATCGACTATGGCCGCCGGAAGCCGCCGCGAAACAGGAGCTAAATTTATTAAGCCATGAAATATTTTTTAACGATTGCAGTGGTTTTGTTTGCAAGTGTTCATTCCGCCCTCGCCTTTGACGTCATGGACCGCCGCGGTGAATTACTTGGCTGGGAAGCCGTTGGCCGCGTCAATATTGGTCGCGGATATTGCACCGGCACATTGATTGCCCGCGACGTGGTTTTGACGGCTGCGCATTGTGTTTATGGCAAAGATGGTCAAAGCATCCCGACCTCATCCATTCGATTCATGGCCGGCTACCACCACGGCCAAGCGATCGTCACGCGCAGAGTCACCAAAGTGGTGATTGCCCCCGGTTATGACCATTCCGAAGGCGGGCCTTTTTCGGCTGACGCGATGTCGCGTGACGTGGCCCTGCTCAAACTCGACAGAAAAGTAGTAGGCTCAGAGGCTGACCCTTTTAAGCTTTTAAAAGGCGTTAGTCCCGGCAAGGCAGTAAGCGTCGTGTCCTATGGCCGTGGTCGGGATAACGTCTTGTCGCGCGAGGCGAAATGCAACGTCCTTTTCACTTATCCACGCGGCATCATTAGCATGGACTGCGATGTCACCTTTGGGACCTCCGGTGCCCCCGTCTTTGTCAAAGAAGAGGGGTTGCTGCGCATCTTGGCGGTGGTTTCTGCCCTCGGTAAAGACAAAGATGGCAAGAAAATCGCCTTTGCCGTTTTGGCGTCCGACTTGGTCAGCGAGCTGATGGCAGAGCTGCGCAATGATGCCTCCCGCCCCAAACCCGGCAGTGGTGCCAAGCGGGTCACCATCGGACAACGCACCGCTGGCGGCGCGCGGTTTGTGAAACCCTAGGGCTTGAAACCCAAATTGACCTTCCCCATCTCGATGTCATCAGGGTGCCTAACGCTGGGCCCTGACATCGAACACATGCCTGTCCCAATTGGGAAGGTTTCAACAAGGATCGCTCAACGGAGGATTCCATGCGACATTTTGATTTTGCCCCCCTGCACCGTGCATCTATCGGCTTTGACCAGATTGCAGAGATGATGGACCGAGTGCTGGCAAATGACGCCCCACAACAGGGCTACCCCCCTTATAACATTGAAAAAACATCTGACGATGCCTATCGTATTTCCTTGGCCGTCGCCGGGTTTTCGGATCAGGATTTGACCATTGACGTCAAAGAACAGTCTTTGGTTGTGACCGGGCGAAAAGCGGACGGGAACAAGGGTAAGACCTACCTGCATCGTGGCATAGCTACCCGCGCGTTTGAGCGGAGTTTCCACCTAGCGGATCACGTACGCGTTGTGGGGGCCTCTCATTCGGATGGGATGCTTCACATTGATCTGGCCCGTGAAATCCCCGAGGCGCTAAAACCGCGCCGTATCGCCATTTCCAAACCTGAATCGGCGTCGACCGAACAGGAAGTGGTTGACGCACAGGCGGTAAACTAACCCCCGTTTACAATCTGTGTTTCGATGGCCCCGGCATCTCCTCCGCCGGGGCCATTTGCGTTTGTCATTGACTGTTTGCACGACTGATTTATGCCTTAGCCTATGGATTGGCGATCAGTGAATTTCGATTGGAACAGAGCGCGGGCTTTTTTGGTCACCGCCGAGGAAGGCTCGCTTTCTGCGGCTGCGCGTGCCCTTGGTATGGCGCAACCCACATTGGGCCGTCAGGTCTCCGGACTTGAAGAAGAGCTTGGCGTGACCCTGTTTGAACGGGTCGGACGTGGGCTTGCCCTTACCCAAGCCGGGCATGAATTACTGAGCCATGCCAAGGCCATGGGCGACGCAGCGCTTGAGATTTCCCTAGTGGCCAGCGGTCAGTCCGAAGAGCTTGAGGGCACTGTGAGCATCTCGGCCACCGAGCTATATTCGATCTGGGTGATGCCTCCAATCATTGAACACTTGCGCGTCCAAGCGCCCGGTATCAAAATCAATATCGTCTCCTCAAATTTGGTTAGCGATTTGCGTCGCCGCGAGGCCGATATTGCTATCCGAAATGCCCGGCCCGAGGACCCCGATCTTTTCGGAAAACTGATTGCCACAGATACTGGAACGTTTTTTGCCTCTCGTGCGTATTTGGACCGGCTCGGCCCGTTTTCTAACCTCGGCGATCTCGGGCGGGCCGAGTTCATCGGCTTGGGTGAAAACGATGACATTATCACCCCATTTCAAGAATTCGGCATTCCGGTAACCGAGGCCAATTTCAAAACAAACACCACGTCCCACTATGCACATTGGATGCTTGCAAAACAGGGCGTTGGCATTGGCGTTGGCCCCTGTGCCATGGGCGATGCCGACCCGGATCTACACCGAATTCTGCCGGATGAGCCGAAATTTGAATATCCCGTTTGGTTGGTCGCTCATAGAGAGCTGCGCACCAACCCGCGCATTCGTTTGGTTTGGGATGTGATCGCCGAAAAGCTCCCCGGTTTGCTAACCGGGGAAACCGACTAGCCCGATCCGATAAGCGCCCCGGCGGCAAATACAAGCGCTCCGCCAACCACAACTTGGAAGGTTGCCCGCCAAAACGGGGTGTCCATGAACTTGTTCTGGATCCAAGCAATCGCCCAAAGTTCAACAAAAACAATGATCAACGCCAAAGTCGTCGCGGTCCAGAAGTCCGGGATGAGATAAGGCAAAGCGTGACCAAGCCCGCCAAGCGTGGTCATGATGCCAGAGGCAAATCCGCGCTTCCATGGCGACCCACGTCCGGACAATTGCCCGTCATCCGACGCCGCTTCGGTAAAGCCCATCGAAATCCCAGCCCCAACCGAGGCCGCGAGCCCCACCAAAAAGGTCGTCCAAGTGTCTTGTGTTGCAAATGCGGTGGCGAAAATCGGGGCAAGAGTCGACACCGATCCGTCCATCAACCCGGCCAAACCGGGTTGGACCCAAGTCAGCAGGAACTGCCGTTTTTCAGTGGCCTCTTCGTCGTCCAACGCCACGTCGGACAAGCCCGATGTCAAGTTTTCTGCCGCGTTTTGGTGCCCCGCCTCGGCCGCAGCCAAATCGCCAAGCAACTTGCGGGTTCCGGCATCACTGCTCCGTTGCGCTGCAGAAAGATAGAACCGTTCGGCGTCTCGCTCCATCGCGGCGGCCTCTTGGCGGATTTTTTCGAGCGACAGGTTTTCAACAAGCCAAACCGGGCGGCGGGCGTAGTAGCCGGCGACATGTTCACGTCGGATAAGGGGAACAACCTCGCCGAACCGGTTTTGATGCAAGTCGATCAAAGCGGCGCGATGCGTGTCCTCTTCGGCCGCCATACCGTCAAATACACTGGCGGTTTCCGGGTATTCGCCGCGCAATCGTTCAGCGTAACTTCGGTAGATCCGCGCATCGTCTTCCTCAGATGAAATAGCTAGGGCAAGGACTTCTTGCTCGGACAAATCATCAAAGCCGCGTCGATGGGTTAAAAAGCGCATGGAGGGCCTCTTTATTAGAATGACTCTAATGTAACTTTTTTTAGCATGATCGCAATCCGGATTACTGAACTATTCAGTTTAGATTCCACTTGAAAAACTAAACCGTACAGTTTACTTAACTAAACGAAACAGTTTAGAAGGATCAAAACGATGCGTTCCATAGCTCTTGCTGCCCTGCTTGTTGCCTCCACTGGCGCAGCTGCCATGGCTTTACCTACTTTTTCATTGCCCGACCTGACATTTCCCGCGCCCACAGGCGACGTAACTCAGGGCTGCTCGAACCTCGCGACAGGTGATATTCTTTGCGAGTGACACTTGGTTCCTTGCCGCGAGCGAATCACCGCCTCTATAAAGGGGCGGTGATTTCGGGAAAAAAACATGACTTCTGATACTGGCGTCCGAAAGGGTCGCAAATTCGATCAGGTACTCGACGGTGCGCGCGACGTATTTTTGCGTGACGGGTTCGAGGGGGCCAGCGTTGATGACATCGCCAAAGAGGCAGGTGTTTCAAAAGCCACGCTCTATAGCTATTTCCCGGACAAACGCCTGTTGTTCATGGAAGTTGCCTCGGCGCAATGTCGTGCCCTGGCATTCGCAGCTCTGACGAACATGGATCTAACAGCACCGCCGCGACAGGTTCTAACCATGGCCGGTCAGACATTTTTGCGGTTCATTTATTCCGACATGGGCCAACGCATGTTTCGAATCTGTGTCGGGGAAGCCGATCGTTTTCCTGACATTGGCCGTGAATTCTATCACAGCGGGCCGATGGTCATGCGCCATGCCACCATCGAATATCTTAGCGCCGCACGTGAT
The DNA here is from genome assembly GCF_058892305.1 of Pelagimonas sp. Classification (NCBI taxonomy): domain Bacteria; kingdom Pseudomonadati; phylum Pseudomonadota; class Alphaproteobacteria; order Rhodobacterales; family Roseobacteraceae; genus Pelagimonas; species Pelagimonas sp. The sequence goes on along the minus strand of NZ_JBZXVN010000005.1, from coordinate 13,990 downwards.
CGAGGCGAACTGCACATCGAGGATATGGCCCTCGCGGCGGATCAATTTGCCGAGTTGTGCAAAGCGGACCTCCATCCAAAACTGATGTTCGGCATCCAAACGACCGTTAGCGACGACGAAATAGCGCGGATTGTGGATGGTGCTGTCGAAACCTTCATGGCACGTTACGGCGCATAAGCGGCCCACCTTTGAGGCCGTGACTTGCCTTGGAGAACGTGCATGCAGGTAGTTTCGGAAAATCGCTGTTTTGGTGGGGTGCAAGGTGTCTATAGCCATGCTTCAAAAGCATGCGCATGTGACATGACCTTTGGTTTATTTCTTCCCGACGCGGCGCAGTTCGGCGAGGTGCCGGTGCTTTGGTATTTGTCAGGCCTGACCTGCACCCATGAAAACGCTATGGTCAAAGCCGGGGCTCAGGCCTGGGCCGCCGAAGAAGGCATCGCTCTGATTTTTCCAGATACATCGCCGCGCGGCGACGATGTTGCCAATGACGAGGCCTATGACCTTGGCCAAGGGGCCGGGTTTTACGTGAATGCAACCGAAGCCCCATGGGCCCCACATTTCCGCATGTGGGATTACATCGCGGATGAGCTTCCAGCCCTCCTCGGTGAAAACTTCGCCGTCGATCTTGAGCGTCAATCAATCACCGGCCATTCCATGGGTGGGCATGGGGCGCTCACCCTTGCGATGTCCCTGCCCGGCCGTTTCAAATCAGTGTCGGCCTTTGCGCCGATTGCCCACCCCACCACCAGCGATTGGGGCCGTAAACAGCTCACGGCCTATTTGGGCACTGATGAGACAAAATGGGCCTGCCACGACGCCACGCTATTGATGCAGAACACTGGCTTTGACGGCCCGATCCTGATTGATCAGGGGGCGGATGATCAATTCCTTGACCTTCTCAAACCCGAAGCCCTAAGCGCGGCCATGGCAGCCAAACGTCAGGACGGCACCTTTCGAATGCAAAAAGGCTATGATCATAGCTACTTCTTTGTCTCGACCTTCATGGAAGATCACGTAGCTTTTCATGCCAATGCGCTATACGCCTGACATTGAAACCAACCATGTTTAACGCGGCCAGCATCCTTGGGCATGGCCGCGTTACCGGATAAATTGATGACCCAAACAACCCTATATATCGACGCAGATGCCTGCCCCGTCAAAGCCGAGGCCGAGCGGGTGATCACCCGCCATAAGGTTCCGATGAAACTGGTATCAAATGGCGGATTGCGCCCACCTGCCAATCCTTTGGTTGAAACCGTCATCGTCCCCGATGGCCCGGATGTTGCCGATATGTGGATCGCCGAACGCGCCGGAAAGGGCGACGTTGTTGTGACATCCGACATGCCCTTGGCGGCGAAATGCGTTGGGGCGGGAGCGCAGGTTTTGCGCCATGATGGCTCCTCTCTGACGCAGGCCAATATCGGGCAACAGCTTGCGATGCGTGATCTGATGGCTGATCTGCGCTCCGCCGATCCGTTCCGTCAGGGGGGCGGCAAAAGCTTTTCCAAGGCGGATAGATCACGCTTCTTGGATGCGTTGGAACGCGCGCTCAGAGCGGCAAAGAAAGAGGCTGGGATATGAAACCCGAAGCAGTGATTTTCGACATTGGCAACGTGTTGATCGAGTGGCAGCCCGAACGGTATTATGATGCCAAAGTCGGCCAAGAGCGCCGCCGCGCCATGTTTGCCGCCGTCGATTTGCATGGCATGAATGATCAGGTGGATCGCGGTGCGGATTTTCGTGACACGATCTATGCCACCGCCGAAGAATACCCCGAATTTCGAGATGAAATCCGCATGTGGCACGATGATTGGTTGGAATTGGCCAAACCCGCCATTCCGCAATCGGTCCGCCTTTTGCGTCAGTTGCGCGCCCAAGGGATCAAGGTTCTGGCGCTGACCAATTTCGGCATCGGCACATGGGCCATTGCGACGCCGGTCTATGAGTTCCTCAATGAATTCGATCACGCCTATGTCTCGGGGCACATGGGAGTGATCAAACCCGAGGCACGCATTTACGAAATGGTCGAGGATGACTGTGGTCTTGACCCAGCCGCGTTGTTGTTCACCGATGATCGGATCGACAATATCAACGCCGCCCTAGCGCGTGGTTGGCAGGTGCATCATTTCGACGGGCCCCAAGGTTGGGCCGATTGTCTTGTCGCCAAGGGGCTTTTGACACCGGAGCAAGCCACATGATCACCTACATCCCCTTTGCCGAAGGTGAAGCCAAGCTAGATTGGATCGCCTTGACCGACGCGATTGAAGCCGGGCACGCCCTTCCCAAGGCTAAGATCACCGATACGTTTTTGTACCGGGGCAAAGACACTTTGCTAAACCGGTCGGCGTGGATTGATGGGTTGGGGTTGGCAGTCAAGGCGGCAACGATCTTTCCGGGCAATCCCGCCAAGGGCGACCCAATGGTCAATGGTGCGGTGAACTTGTTTTCCGATAGCCATGGAGGCCTTGAGGCCGTGGTCGATTTCCATCTGGTGACCAAATGGAAAACCGCCGGAGATAGCCTTTTGGCGGCCCGCAAACTGGCGCGCCCCGATAGCAAGCGCATCTTGATCGTTGGGGCGGGGACCGTTGGCCGGTCCCTGCACGCCGCCTATTCCGCAGCCTTCCCGCAGGCATCTTTCATGCTTTGGAACCGCTCCGAGGGGTCGGGTAAGGCGATGGCCGATGATCTGGGGTTAGATTGGGCACCCAATCTTGAAACCGCGATTGGTGAGGCGGACATTGTGACATCGGCCACCATGGCGTCAGAACCTTTTATTCGCGGCGAATGGCTCCAACCCGGCACACATTTGGATTTGATTGGGGCCTACCGCCCAGATATGCGCGAAGCCGATGATAGCGCGTTACAACGCGCCCGCATTTTTGTTGATAGCTTTGACACCACGATCGAGCATATCGGCGAGTTGAAAACTCCGTTGTCCACGGGGGCGATTACGCGGGACGTTATTCTTGCGGACTACTATGAAATCGACGCCTTTAAGCGGACCAGTGATGACGAAATCACTCTGTTTAAAAACGGCGGCGGGGCGCATCTCGACCTGATGGTGAGCCGCTATATTCTGGATAGTTGGAACGCCGCATGATGTTTGCATGGTTGATCGTTGTTGCGGGATTCCTAAGCGCAGCGGCGCTGCCGGTTTACCGAGAGCTAAAACGCCAACCCAAACCCAAAGCCGGCCCTATGGCGCAGCTGACACAGGGGGCGACGCGCTACCGTTGGTATGGCGATCCCGGTGCCCCCGTCGCGGTTTGTGTACATGGCCTGTCCACACCATCAGTCGTGTTTGACGAGTTGGCGCAAGAGTTGGTTTTGATGGGCTATCGGGTGTTGACCTATGACCTCTATGGGCGAGGATCGTCATCAACACCCAAAGCCCGCCAGACTCCAGAGTTTTTCGCCAAGCAATTCAACGACCTGATGACAGATCAGGATATCGGCAATGACATCACGCTTATCGGGTATTCTATGGGTGGCGTGATCGCCACCCATATCGCCGTGCAAAACCCAGACCGGTTTCGCGAGGTGATTTTGTTGGCCCCAGCGGGAATGACACCGGTCGCAGACCGTCCCACACGCTGGGCCATGGCGACACCGTTACTTGGGGATTGGGCCTTTCATCTCATTTATCCCCGCCACATGAGCGACAGCCTTAAACGAGACGCCGCAAGCGGCACCAAAGCGGTCAGCATTTTGGACGAACAACTGGCCGAACTTGGAACACGCGGGTTTATTGGCTCCATTCTGTCGTCTCTGCGTGGTTCCCTGCGCCAAAAACAAGAGGCGACACACCGCAAATTGGCCCAAACCAATGTTCCGGTAACGGCGATCTGGGGGCGGGATGATACAGTTATCCCACTACGGGCCTTGGGTACGCTTACACAATGGAACCGCAATGCCCGTCAGGTTGTGATTGACGGGGCCGGGCATGGCATGCCCCACACCCACGCCGTTGAAATCGCCGATGCGTTGGCGGATGGCTATTAAGCTGGCTGAACCGTAGGTTGCCGTCTCTCCTTGATCGGCAGGTGGACCAGCGCGCTAAACGCCCCAACGCCAACCCCAATCCACCAAACCATCGTATAGTCGCCAAAGAGATCATACATCCGACCGCCCAACCACACGCCCAAGAACCCGCCAATTTGGTGAGACAAGAAGACGATCCCATAGAGGGTGCCCATGTAGCGCAACCCGTAAAGATGCGCGACCAAACCCGATGTCAAAGGGACCGTCGCCAACCACAAGGCGCCCATCGCCGCCGAAAAGATGATCACACTTGTTGGCGTGATCGGCATGAGGATAAAGACGGCGGAGACTATAGTGCGTAGTGTGTAAATACCCGCCAGCAAGTATTTCTTGGAATACCGATTGCCAAGCCAGCCTGCCGTCAGCGTGCCAATGATATTAAACACGCCGATAAACGAAAGCGACACCGCCCCCAACATGGAAGTTGTCGAAATACCGATGCTATCCAAAAGGCCTCCGACCATAATCGGGCCACACAGCTCGCGGACAAAGGCCGGAAAATGCGCCGTGATAAAGGCCAGTTGATAACCGCAGCTGAAAAAGCCGAGGAAGATCAAAGTAAAGGACGGATCGCGTGCCGCTTTGCCCAGTATGGCCCCCATGCTTTCTTGCAGCTCTTGCTTGCTGGCCGTAGGGGCGCGCATGAGCGGTAGCAATAGCAACACCGACAGGATTGCAGCGGCAAAAACGAGAAAGACTTGCTGCCACGGCATGGCGCTTAGCAGCCACTCGGCCATCGGTGCGCCGAAAATCTGTCCGGCGCTGCCTGCTGCGGTCGCAATGGCAAGGCTCATTGAGCGATGTTCGTCACTGCTGGCGCGTCCGACAACCGCCAGGATCACGCCAAAACCTGTGCCTGCAATACCAAAACCAACGAGAATTTCATACATTTGGTGGGCTTCAGGCGTTACGGCCGCGCTCGACAAAACCAAACCGGCCGCATATATTACCGCACCCAAAATGATGGCTTTGCGGTCGCCAACCTTTTCCGCAATCGCGCCAAAGAACGGCTGTCCGATCCCCCAAGCAAGGTTTTGAATGGCGATGGCGAGGCTAAATTCGGCCCGCATCCACCCGAACTCCTCAGCGATTGGAATTTGGAACACCCCAAAGCTGGCTCGGATCGCAAAGGAGACAAGGATGATGGCACACCCCACAACGAGGACGGGGGTAAATAACGGGGTACGGGTTTGCATCAAAATCGCTCCTCTAGCCGACGCAAGATGCAGAACCGATGGAATCTGGTCAAATCGAATTATTTCATGCATCGCATAAGGATATTTTATGCGTCTTTGTCCTCTACACTTTGGGCGCAACTTTGGATAAGCCCGCCCTATGACGAGCCTACATGATATTTACGACGCCCGCGTAGCCGCCGGCACCCTCAAAAGCGACGACGCCCAGCTCGCGGCCTTGCCCGAGTTGGAACGAATTCGCGAGGAATTGGCCAAACCCGTTAAACGCGGATTTTTCCGAAAAGCGCCGGAGCCGCCCAAAGGCTTGTACCTTTGGGGGGGCGTGGGTCGCGGAAAGTCCATGTTGATGGATTTGTTTGTCGATGCGCTGGATGTCCCGGCGCGCCGGGTGCACTTCCACGCCTTCATGCAAGAAATTCACACCGAAATGCACCGTCTGCGCTCAGACGGCGTCGAAGATCCAATCAAACCCGTTGCCAAGGCCGTGAGCGATGCGGTTCGTGTGTTGGCCTTTGACGAAATGCAAATCACCGACATTACCGATGCGATGATTGTTGGGCGGCTGTTCGAACAACTCTTCGCGGCTGGCTGCGTGGTTGTGACCACCTCAAACCGTATTCCCGATGACCTTTATAAAGATGGGCTGAACCGCCAGCTGTTCTTGCCGTTCATTGAGCATCTCAAAGACAAAATGGTGGTCAAGGAACTGGTCTCAGAAAAGGACCATCGGCAAGATCGCCTCCAAGGGGCACAGGTCTATTTCACCCCCGCGAATGCGGCGTCACGGGCCGAGATTGACAAGCTTTGGGAGGAACTGACCCATGGACTTGAGGAGAGGCTAACACTGCATGTGAAAGGGCGCGAAGTTGAGCTTCCGCGCTATCACAACGGTGTTGCCCGTGCGCCGTTTTTTGATCTCTGTGGCAAAATGCTAGGCCCCGGTGACTACCTAAAACTGGCGGAAAACGTCCGGGTTTTGATCATCGAAGACATTCCGCAACTGAGCCGCCGCAATTTCAACGAAGCCAAACGGTTCGTGACCTTAGTCGATGCGCTCTATGAGGCTGGTGTCTGCCTTATTGCCTCGGCAGCCGCCCGTCCTGAGATGCTTTATGTCGAGGGGTCGGGAAGCTTTGAATTTGAACGCACCGCCAGCCGGTTGCGTGAAATGCAAAGCGCAGACTGGGGTGCCAAGGCCTTTGGCACATAGCGCAAAACGTCTGCCAGATAAAAAATCAGGGTCCCGAAGGACCCTGAAGACTGCTCGTTGGCTATTGTCTGCCTGGTTTATTATCTCTTAATTCGTTTCCGGAATGCGCAGGGTCATGCCTGCGGTTAGATCACCGGGATTGGCCAAAACGTCTTGGTTTGCGTTGAGGATTTGCAAGTATGCGACCGTTGTGCCGTAAAAGCGGAACGCGATCCCCGGCAGGCTATCCCCCTCTTTAACCGTATAGGTGCGCACATTGGCTTTGGGCGCGGTGACGGCGGCGGTTTGTTCATCGGCCAAGGCTTTGATCCGCGCCGTTGGTTGCGGTGCAGGCATCGGTTTGCCCGTCATCACCTCACCTTGCGCCTGAAAAGCCCCGATAATCCCATAACTCATCGCGGTGACAGCATCATCCTTGACCACAGGCTTGGGGGCGGCGGCTTTGGGAACCGGCGCAATCACAGGGGTCGACGCAGGAGCCGGACGTAGATTGGATGGACGCGCAACGGGGCGCACAGGCGGAATTTTCGCGACTTCAGCTTCAAGGGCCGCAACCACCGGCACAGGTGTCGCAGTGGTTGTAACCGGTTGGTTTAGAACAACACCCGACTGCACCAGAGCAGGCTGCAGGCTGAGTGTTGCGGGTTCTGAGCGGCTGACTTCGTTCAGCTCTCTCTCACCGGTGCCGGATCGATCATCCAAACCCCAAAGAACAGCACCGATCATAGTGACCGTGCCAAATGACAAAGCGATAAGCCGGATCATGCGCGCCCCCAAAGGCTGGGCGCGTTGCCGGATTGGCCGGCGTAGCGTTGCGAAACCATGTGTATTCCCCCAAAGAACCGCGTTTTGAAAGTGGCAGCTTTCAGCGATTTCCTTTGTTATAGGCGAATCACCTGAACGGCGTCAACATTTAGTACGCTCGTCAAGTGCTATGAATGGCACAGGCAAACAACCACAAGGGGTTGCGGTCTATTTTGCAGGCAAAACCAGCGACTGACCGGCCCGCAAATCGTCTGGACGGCTCAGAATAGCTTGGTTGGCGGCGAATAGAGGCCCGGTCATATTGACGTCGCCGTAAATCTTTTCGGCGATGGAAACCAAGCTATCGCCGGATTGAACGACATAAACATCCGAAACCGACGCCACAGGAGCGGACGTGCCCGCCGCCGGGGCCTCATCCAAGGAACGGCGCACAATCGTGTGCAAGAGGCTACCCGGTTGACCCGGTGCGCTTTCCCGCCCAGTGGCATGGTTTAGACTAGAGAGAGTTTGCCACGTCATTTTGCGCAGCGACTGATCGTCAAGATCACCCTGCTGAGTGGCCATCGCAACAGGACGTTGCGGCGCGAGAACCGCTGGTGGCATGTGCTGAGTTAGCAATGTGTCAGATTGAGCCATCGGTTCGCTTGCGGTGAGAGCCGGTTCGGCGCGTGTTACAACAGGTTCCGGCATCGGTTCGACGGCAGCGCGGCGCCCCGCCCCCGGTTGAAGCACGACCAATGCCACCGTTACGACGACAAATCCTAGGCCCAACAAAACCATTCTGATCATAATTCACTCCTCGCGCTCATCGACTTGCCGCCGTGCTTAGGCCAAGGCCCACCCACGCATTCAAGCCACCGCGGTAATACTTTAGCTTGGTTGCCGGATATCCGGCCTCAAGCAGGCTGCGCACAGATTCAGCGGCCTCCGGATCATCCGAGCCAGTCCCGAAAACAACCAAATCAAAGGCACCGGAAAAATCACCGTTGCGCACCCCCAAAGCGTTCAACAAGTCATCCCGATAAGGGTTGCCAGGGCGCAATGTTGCGGAAGGGACGTTAACAGCCCCCGGAATGGTGCCGACGGCATAGCCTTCGGGCAGGCGCGTATCGACCAAAAGGCCAGAGCCCCCCGCGACAAACAGCTCAAGGAAATCAAGCATTTCCAATTCCCCAATAGTTCCGACACCCGGCGCGGCTTGCATAGGCTGCAAACAGGCAGGGGGGCAAGCAACGCCCGAACGGGAAATGGATATCGACGCACCATTCACCGTCATCTGAAACCGGTCGCGGTCTTCAGAAATACGGCTGTCTTGCGCGCTAACCGGCAGAGCCAGCGCAATCGCGGCAACTGCGGTCAGTAAAAGACCATGGTTCATCTGCTCGTCCTCTGACGGGTTTTTGACCGTCACTTGTTATACTTATTCCAAAATATAGGGCACGAGGTGCGAATCAGTCAATATGCAGGGGCCAACCACAAGGGTCATTTCCCCGTGAAACCGCCATATTTCAGCCGATTTCCCGCAGAACGTGCCCCGCAAGGTACAAAGAGCCGCAGATCAGAACCCGTGCAGATGGGTTTGACGCGGCAATATCTGCCAATGCCTGAGTGACATCATCCGCCGTTTTCGCAGCCATGCCGACACTGCGCGCCATCTTCGCCGTGTCGTCGGCGGGCAATGTGTTGGCCTCGCCGGGGATGGATATCGCCGTCAACTGTTGCGCCTGCGCCGCCAAGGGGCGCATGTATCCCGTTGCATCTTTGGTATTGAGCATCCCGCAAATGAGATAGGTCGGGCGCTCGGGCAATCCCGCCAGATGTTTGGCAAGGGCTTCGCCCGCTGCAGGGTTGTGCCCGCCGTCTAGCCACAATTCAACATCCGGTGCGACATCCACCAAAGGCCCTTCGCGCAGGCGCTGCATGCGAGCGGGCCAATAGGCATCGGTCATGGCCCCCTCATACGCGGCCTCACCCAGATCAAGATGCCGCAAAACGGCCAAGGCCGCTCCGGCGTTTTGATACTGATGCGCGCCGGGTAGGTTGGGCAAAGGCAAATCAAGCAACCCGCGTTCATCCTGATAAATCAGGCGGCCACGCTCTTCGTAGACATGCCAATGCTGACCATGCGCAATCAGCGGCGCACCCAGCGCTTGCGCGCGGGCTTCGATCACTTCGAGCGCCTCGTCGGGCTGAGGGCCAACAACGCAGGGAACACCGCGCTTGATGATGCCCGCTTTTTCACCGGCGATCTTGGCCAGGGTGTTTCCGAGAAACTGCTCATGGTCGATCGAGATCGGTGTGATCACCGTCATCTGAGGCTTTTCCACCACATTGGTCGCGTCCAAACGCCCACCCAACCCGGTTTCCAAAAGCGTGAAATCGGCAGGGGTACGCGCCATGGCCAAAAGCCCAGCACAGGTGGTGATTTCGAAATAGGTGATCTGTTCACCACCATTGGCGGCGTAACATTCATCAAGAATAGCGGTCAGGGCCTCTTCGGAAATCAGCTCTCCTGCCAAGCGAATGCGCTCATGAAACCGCGCCAGATGCGGCGAAGTATAGGCATGCACGCGCTTGCCCGCCGCCTCAAGCCCAGCGCGGATCATCGCCTGTGTCGATCCTTTGCCATTTGTTCCGGCCAAATGAATGACCGGTGGCAAATCGTTTTCAGGATGATCCAAAGCCGCCAAAAGCCGCCAAACTCGGTCCAACACCAAATCCATCACCTTGGGATGAAGTGCCATCATCCGATCCAGAATGATGTCCGACTTGGCTTGGCTCATTTTTTATCGGCCTGATTTTCGATTTGATCTTCGGGACCGGGGGCCGGCAAATCGCCCCATGTGGGCGGTGTTTGCTTCATCAACATGCGGCAAATCACGATCAATTCGTCACGCAAAGACCGGCGATCGGTGACGCGGTCCAACATGCCGTGTTCCAAAAGGTATTCGGCGCGCTGGAACCCTTCGGGAAGTTTTTCCCCGATGGTTTGTTCAATCACACGCGCCCCGGCAAAGCCGATCAAGGCGTTGGGTTCAGAAATCTGAACATCGCCCAGCATCGCATAAGACGCCGTCACACCACCGGTGGTCGGATGTGTCAGAACCACGATATATGGCAGGTTCTTTTCTTTGAGCATCTGCAGCGCGACCGTGGTGCGCGGCATTTGCATCAGGCCTAGAATACCCTCTTGCATGCGTGCGCCACCTGCGGCGGAAAACAGAATGAACGGACGGCCAAGGCGCGCGGCCTCTTCGGCACCGGCGACAATCGCGTTGCCGACATACATGCCCATCGACCCGCCCATAAAGCTAAAGTCCTGTGCCGCAGCAACAATTGGCGTGCGGCCGATTTCGCCGGTCGCGACAACCATCGCTTCTTTCTCGCCGGTCTTTTTCTGTGCGGCCTTCATGCGTTCGGGATACTTCTTTTGATCCTTGAACTGCAGCGGGTCTGTGATGGGCTCTGGCACGTCGACTTCGTTGAACACGCCCCCATCAAAGAGCGCAAGAAACCGATCACGCGGAGTGATGTGCATGTGATGGTCGCAATTTGAGCAAACATTCAGGTTGTCGCTGATTTCGCGATGAAACAACATGGTGCCGCATTCACCGCATTTCGACCAAAGGTTTTCGGGCACTTCGCGGCGCGAAAAGATCGAGTTGATGCGAGGACGGACGTAGTTGGAGATCCAGTTCATGGGGCACCCTGCCGAATTGTGTCTTATGCCAAAAGGCGATTTGGCCTGACTTAAGCCTGACTGCGACAAAATGCAATCACACGCGCAAGGCCAGACGGGCCGCAAGCCAATAAATCACCAAAAACAGGAATTCCCCCGGCATATGGGCACGAATGGCGGCCACGGCTTCGGGGCCATAGGGCAATTGCCAGATCGCGAGGCCCGACATGTCCCCCTTGAGCGACACCAGTGCCAGCGCGGTAAAATTGTTGGCAAAATGAATGGCGATGGCCGGGCCTAGCGTGCCGGTGCGCGCCGTTAGATCGGCGGCCAGCACACCAAAAAGAAACGACCAAATCACAAAGAAACGGGCGTTTTCGCCATAGACCTCGGGTTGATAGTGAAGAATTGCAAAGATCAGAGACGGCACAAAAATCCAAACGGCCGGATTGCTAAAGCGCGCCGCCAGTTGCGATTGCAGATATCCGCGAAAGACCAGCTCCTCGGCTCCGGTTTGGATCAACAACGCCAAAACGGTCAGCGGCAAAAGCTGCATCCAAGTGCCAAACGGCACGCCGGGCAAGAGATCCCGCCCACCGACCAAAGTGAGCAGCAAAAGCGAAATTGCCAGCAAAATTGCCAATGGACGTAAGACCAATTTGAATTGGTGCCACACAGCCGAACGCGGCCCGATCAAGCTGGCGAAACTACGAGTGTGAAGCATTTCGCTCGCCACGATGGCACCTAGCCCCATGCTTCCGGTCAAGATCAACACGGCCAACAAAGCCATGGCGGTATCGGCGCGTTGGATGCTACTCACGAGATCAAAATATCCCTCGGCGGACATCAATGCGCGCAAAACCGCAAAGACCCCTTGGATCAGCGCAAAATGCACAAAGGCAATAATAACAATGCCAACGGCCAAGCGCCCAAGGCCGGCAGAGGGCCGGGCAGGCATTACCAAACGCTCATACGGGGCGTATTTCATTGCATTACTCTTTCGACCGTGGCTGCATGATCGTCACACGGGGGCCGCTGTCAACGTTTGTCTGCACCACCACCGATTGACGCGGCGCACAGGCATGCTACCAACCGAATATGATCGAGGTTTTGCTCAAAACACTGCCGTTTTTCGGGTTGATCGGGTTGGGCTATGGCGCAGCACGGAGCAAATTCTTTGACGAGTTCGCGACCGCGCATCTGACCAAATTCGTGTTCTATTTTGCACTCTCGGCGATGTTGTTCCGCTTTTCGGCCAACCTATCGCTTTCTGAAATCTTCGAACCGCGCTTGGCCGCCGCCTATTTGTGGGGGACCGGGTTCGTTTACGGCGTGGTGATGTTCGTCGCTTTTTGGCGCGGCCTCGACACGCCCACAGCGGCGATTGAGGCGCAAGTCGGGGCCATCGGCAACACCGGCTTTCTTGGCGTACCTATGTTGGCATTGCTACTTGGCCAAGAGGCCATCGGCCCGATCATCTTGATCCTGTCGATCGATTTGATCGTGTTTTCCTCGCTATTGGTCATCTTGGTGACCGGGTCCCGCGAAGGGCGTTCCAAGCTGGCCGTTTTTAAAACGGTTGGTGTTGGCCTACTTAAGAATCCGATGATTGTGTCAATCTCGCTTGGGCTATGCGTTTCAGCCACCGGAGTGCAGATTCCCGAGGTGGTGAATTCCTTTCTGACAACGTTGGGCAATGCAGCCACACCCGGCGCGCTTTTTGCTATTGGCGCATCCTTAGCCAGCAAGTCCGCTGAACGCATTCATGTGGCCGCTTGGCTTAGCTTTGCCAAACTGATCTTGCATCCGCTGTTTGTCGCCTGCGCGGCCTATATGTTTTTTCGGGTTGATCCCTACCCGGCCTCGGTTGCGATTTCCGCCGCGGCTTTGCCGGTTGCAGGCAACGTCTTTATCCTTGCCCAGCACTACGGCGTCGCCCCGCAACGTGTGTCTGCCGCCATTTTGGTATCAACCGCCGTCAGCATCCTAACTGTCAGCACAATCATTTCTGCCGTGTCGGTCTAGGGTCAGGAATCTCTGCCCTGACAGGGAAGCCTTACAAGGTTAGTTTTTCAGCTATTAAATGACGACAGGGACATTGCAGCCATGGATTACATAGAAAAATCCCCAATCGAGACCGGGTTTGCCGAAGTGTTTTACGACCGCATAGAACCCGAGCTGAACATGCTTGAAGGCCAACGCCAACACATGCATGACACCGGTCGACGCAAGTTTTGGTTGATCTTAGGGATTGGGATCGCCGTCGCAGTTGGTGCTTATGTCCTGCTGCGGGACCACGAATACCAATTGTTCGCAGTGATTGGCTGTTTGGCCATCGGCCTGTTTGTGGCCGGACTGGCCAAGAGCAAAGCCACCCAAGGCTACTCTGGCACGATCAACAATCTGATTATGCCGGTGGTTTGTGAATTTTTGGGGGACACGCAATATGATCGCCACGCTCAAAAAGGCTTCTCCCTTGGCCGTTTTAAAGAGCTCAAGCTCATTGGTTCCTATGACGATGAATACCTCGAAGACCGGATCGAAGGCACGCAGGATGGGGTGCGCTATGCGATGGTCGAGGCAAGGTTAACCGAAACTTCAACTGATTCAGATGGGGACAGCAACACCTCGACCGTGTTCAAAGGACTGCTGTTTCGGATCGACCTGCCTAGCCCGGCACCAACCCGTATTCTCATCACCCGAGATTACGGCAAGGTTGGAAACACCTTTGCCGGTATGTTTTCGGGCAACAAAGGGCGCGGCATGCCCCGGGTTGAAACCAACCATCCGGAGTTTGAAAGGCACTTTGAATTGCATGCCGACGACGCCCAAGCGGCATTGGACTATTTGCCGGGGGCCTTCCTCGACAACCTTATGGACATTGCCGCAACCGCCGATGGCGGCCCCAAGGGGATGCGCGCGGCCTTTGATGGGCGTGATTTTCATTTGGCGCTGGATCGCAGCCGTCCGTTTCTTCGGATGCCCGGCGTGCATGAACCCTTGGATGGGATCAGCACCGAGATCAACAAAGTGTTTGAGGATTTCTCGCTGGTCAAGCGGATCATCACCCTGCTCACAACCTAGGTCGTGTTG